>JAZORD010000028.1:0-8859 GCA_045656445.1 Eubacteriales bacterium
AAGCATCCATAACGTCGCGGAAGAGTGATATCAGAAGGTCTTTTGCGTTCGGTTTTGCCGGGTAACCGCGAGAAATAAGAGCCATATTGTTATCGTAGTTCGGTGCAAGTCCGAGAAGCTTTCCGTTTTTTACATCGCGCATAAGACCGAAGTTATTAGTGTGTCTATCGGGGTTTGCGCAAATCGTATCCATAAATATGAGCTTTATATAGTCGGGTATTGCTTCGGGACATATTCCTTCAAGTGCTTCGATAACGTCAAGGTAATCCTCATTATCTCCCATAAATGCTGATGCAGGCTCGAAGTTCACTGAACCTTGCGAGGTGAAGTCAAGGCTCTTAATACAGCCTGTGCCTTTTTCATATCTCGCCATATTCATTCCGAGTGCTTTTCCAAGCTCGTAAACGAAGAGCTCGGAGAACATTTCGGGAAGAAGTCGGAGGCCAAGCGGTCTTAGGAAGACAAGCAACTATTGCACCTCCTTGGCTCACAGAACGACATGTCTCCGTCCGACTTGGCTCTTAATACAGCCTGTGCCTTTTTCATATCTCGCCATATCCATTCCGAGTGCTTTTCCAAGCTCGTAAACGAAGAGCTCGGAGAACATTTCGGGAAGAGTTGCTTTCTTGTGCATCCACCATTTGCCTTCCTTAAGCTTCCAGCATTTTTCGAAGCTTCCTACGTTCGTAAGCTCCGGACTCTTCGTGTGTCCTCTGGAAGCTGCTTTGTTGAAGCTATCGTAGTTTCCCTTGAGGGCAAGGCTGGCGAAGTAGTCGTTATCGAATTTCACGTCAGCATAGGTAAGCGTCGAGCCTATCGGTCTGATCCAATAGTTATCGGTAATGGTTGCCGCATTTACGTGAATAACGGTGGAAATATCATCTTTGTTTTCAAGGCGAAGTGCCTTTTTCAAGAGTCTTGAGTTAGCTCTGTGGCTGTCAATTGCTCTCGTTTCAAGCCAGGAGTCAGCATCACGATATTTTCCAAGATATAACGGGAGAAGAGATTCGTTGTGAACAGTCAAATTTTTATCATTCCAGGTTGCGACAAGAGTATCTCCCGAAAGTATTTCATATGAGTCTTTTGTTGGAGCATTGTTATTTACTACGGGTGCATCGGGAATAAACTCCATAATGTCGTCGAGTGTACATTCAAGAGCTGCACAGATCTTCCCGAGAACGTCTACGGTAACGTTATCGCCTCTTGACATCTTACTTATTGTAACTGGATTTATTCCGGCAAGTGCGGCAAGCTCTTTCTTTTTCATATCCTTATCAATGAGGAGCTTCCACAACTTTTTATAGGTAACAGCCATATTTACCTCCAAAAATGCTTTTGTATCATTTTATCACAAAAACAGCCGCTTGTCAACTAATAAATTTTGCGTTCGCCAAATTATTTTGCAAATTTGTTAATTTCGCACATAATTACTATCACTGTGGTGATAGTTTCGTTTGCTTGAACTGAACTTAAAAAATGCAAAAATTAAGAAAATATAAAGTAGACTTTAGATTTTCCTAAAAATCAAGGCTGGGCGTGTGCCCAGCCTATCGTATTATGAGAAGTATTCGTTAAGTAGTTCTTGATGCTTTTGGCTCTTTTTTGCGATCTTAAATCCATAATCCGAAAGGAAGGCTATCAGCCATTCCTTTGCTATGATTTCCTCACCTTGAGCCTTAACGCATTTTAGGTGTCCTCGGGTTATCCACCGTCTTACCGAGTCGTGCTCGTAGCCGATGAGCTTTTCTATATCCTTCGGTATTAGTGTTTCTTTTCTATGACACCACCGTTTTGTCAGCCATTCAGAGAAGTCTTCCCGAAGTTCATTCGGGTATCGTATTTCCGAGGTGCTTTTCTTTGCTGAGAATATGGGAGGAATAAAGTATGCGTATGGATTTTCGCTGACTGTATTCACATAGTGAAAAACATCGGTGATTTCTATCGTGTATCGCCTGGTCTTCTTCTCGGTATCCTTGCAGGGTATTACTCCGTTCTGGAGCATCCAAGCACACTTGCGTTTGCTGATTCCGAGTATGATTCGTAGTTGCTCGGAGTTTATCGTTTTGGGATAAGTTGATACGATTTCGTTAACCGTCATTTTTCTCACCTCCGACTCTGAAGCGTTTGCCGTCTGTATCGTCGGCATGCAGTAGGAGGTAATCTATTAGGTCGAGCTTTGATATGAGGTGAGCGCCTCGCATAACGAAGCTTCTCAGCTCGCCCGATTTGATCAGTGCGTATATTGTATTTTTACTTTTCTTAGTCCATCTCGCTGCTTGTATAGGTGATAGAATGTCGGGGCATCCGCGAAGTAGCCATTCAAGGTCTTGTCTTCTCGTCTCTGTATTGTTCATTTTCTTTCTCCGTAATCTTTTTTTGCCGACGGTTACCGAGAAGTTGACAATTTTGAGATTTAGTGATATAATTCTTTTGCTGAATTTTACGGATTTTCTGACAGTTTTCTATCATTTTTCTTGAAAATAGTCGGAAATTTCGCTATTATATGCTGGGATTTGCTATCAAATAGTGACGACGAGGGACGAGTAGGTATTAAACGGTTAATTACTCGAAATCAGTTTGTGCCAAAAGCACACGAGGGTTCGAATCCCTCCCTCTGCGCCAATAAATAAACGGTCGGGTTTTTCCGACCGTTTATTTATTTTCTCAGATGGTGGTTTCGAACACTGCACCGCGAGGTGCGAGGGTTCGCATACTCCACTCGGAGATCGACAAGCTCGCTTGTCAGTCGAGTATCTTCACCGAAGGTGAATATCCATCCGCGTAACGTTTTTGTCGCAGTCGGTTGATACTGAACCCTCTACGCTTCCGAGTGTGATGGTTATGCGTCGCGAGTCTCTGCGCTTTAGCGAATATTCTTAAAATAAAAAAAGCCAAACCACAGTAATGGTTTGGCTTGGTGCTCCTGCGGGAATTCGAATCCCGGACACCTTGATTAAAAGTCAAGTGCTCTACCGGCTGAGCTACAGGGGCATATCAATCATGCTTAAATATAATATCATATTCAAACTCTTTTGTCAATAGTTTTGGCAAAAATAATCAAAAAAATGAAAAGCTCAAAAAAATCACAAAAAGTACGGTTTATAGGACATCAAAAATTTTATAATCTAATCAAAGAGAACGCGAGTTCTTGAATTTATGAAAGGTGATAAGGATTATGAAATTAAAATACGCAGTAGCGCTTATGAAGGGTGAAAACGAGTCTATACTCGGAATTTTTAACACAAGAGAAGAGGCGGATTACTTTGGAGAGGTGAACAAAATGCCAAAAGAGGCAGGGCTTCACTATTGCTTTGCTGCCCCGTTTTCTAAGGGAAAGCCTGTGGGCAGAAATATTAAGGTGTATAGCTATTACAACGCATAAGAAAACGCGGGCAACCCACTGGGATTGCCCGCGTTTTGACTAAAAATTAACCGAGAACGAATTTATTAAAGCTCTTCTTTCCGCGCTTAATAAGAACTCCCGCGGTAAGCTGTTCTTTGGTGACAGTTTGGCGAACATCGGAAATTTTCTCTCCGTCAACCGTAACTCCGCCTTGCTCAATTGCGCGTCTGCCCTCAGATTTCGAGGGAACCATCTTGCCGAGAACGAGCAGGGAATTGACGTCTATTTTTCCATCAATGAGATTAGCTTCGTCAACTGCAACGGTAGGAGTCATCGCGCTGTCCCCAGCACCGAAAAGAGCCTTTGCGGCATCTCTTGCACGCTTTGCCTCATCTTCTCCGTGAACGAGATTTGTAAGCTCGTATGCAAGTATGTCCTTGGCTTCGTTAAGCTGTGCGCCTTCCCACGAGTCCATTTTGTCTATTTCTTCAAGCGGAAGGAAGGTCAGCATTCTGATACACTTGAGAACGTCCTTGTCGTCAACGTTTCTCCAGTATTGATAGAAATCGTAGGGAGATGTCTTTTTCGGGTCAAGCCAAACAGCTCCGCTTGCAGTCTTACCCATTTTTTTACCCTCGGAGTTGAGCAGCAGGGTGATAGTCATAGCGTAAGCGTCCTTGCCGAGCTTTCTTCTTATAAGCTCAGTACCGCCGAGCATATTAGACCACTGGTCATCACCGCCGAACTGCATATTGCAGCCGTATTCCTTGTAAAGATGATAGAAGTCGTATGACTGCATTATCATATAGTTAAACTCAAGGAAGGAAAGCCCCTTTTCCATTCTTTGCTTATAGCATTCAGCAGAGAGCATTCTGTTTACAGAGAAGCAGGCTCCAACGTCGCGAAGCACCTCGATATAATTAAGCCCAAGAAGCCAGTCAGCGTTATTTACCATAGTTGCCTTGCCTTCTCCAAAGTCAATAAACCGCTCCATCTGAACCTTGAAGCACTCGCAGTTATGGCGTATTGTTTCAGGCGTCATCATCTGACGCATATCGGTTCTTCCGGAGGGGTCGCCGACCATGGCTGTTCCGCCGCCTATAAGAACTACGGGTCTGTTGCCTGCCATCTGAAGTCTTTTCATAAGACAAAGAGCCATAAAATGACCTACGTGTAGGCTGTCTGCCGTGGGGTCAAAGCCTATATAGAAGGTAGCCTTTCCGTTGTTTATAAGCTCCTTGATTTCTGCCTCGTCGGTGACCTGAGCAATAAGGCCGCGGGCGACGAGCTCGTCATAAATTTTCATATTCTTCCACCTTTCGTATTTCGTACTGAATAAAAAAAGTCCCAGGGAAACCCCAAGGACGCAAGTAACGGCGTGATACCACCTTGATTTATGCGTTTTTTGCAAAACGCACCTCAAATGCCGAAAAGTTCGGCAAAGCGCTGTAACGGGCGCAACCGTTGTAGCCTACTTTTAAAATTTCGGTACACACTCAAAGATGTATTCGCCAACGACGGCTAACGCGCCTCTCATCATCCGGCAGCTTTCTGTCAAAGCCAAAACGTTGCTACTTGTTCTTCTCACAGCTTTATTCTAGAAAATTATACAATATAAATCGCACTTTGTCAAGTGTTATTTATACGCTGAAGAAATATCCGTCGTACGCCACAGACATACCGCATTCGCCGGCAGCAAGTGAAAGCTCGTCGTGAATCGAGCGCTTTCTGTCGGACGGGATGTGGGTAAGCACCACCTTAACGGATGGCTCTGAGATTTTTCCTGACACCAATATATCCTTGACTGCCTTGACTGCGTTAAGATTATTGTGATAGGTTGATGCAAACGACGTGTCGCCAAGCTCCAGGGCGCAATCTATAATAACTGCGTCAACCCTCAGCTCAGAGAGCGTTTTCCACGCGCCGAAGCTCACGCCGCCGCCGTCAACTGCATAGAAAAGCGACTTATCGCGGCTTAAAACGAAATTGAGGCACATCTCTCCCTTTATATCCGACATGTGATTTGCAGGCAGAGAGTGGAGAGTATATTCACCGATTTCAATAGGAAATGAGGTGGAGAGCTTGATTTTTTTAACAGTTGGAATATCGGGAATAAGCTCGAGAACCTTTCCCGTAGCGTAAACCGAAATTTCTCTTTTTGAAGCAAGTCTTAGTATTGCTTCGGTGGAAAAATGCGACGGATGCGAGTGCGAAATTATAACGTCGCAAACTCCGTCGTAAAGGTCGGAGAAGCCAAGCCCGTCCGCAAGGTCAAAAATGTCAGCGGGAGCGTCAATTAAAATTTTTTCGTCAACGAGAACGCCGCCTCGGCGTCTGTAATCCTTAAGCGAGCGTTTTTTAATTTTACATTCACCGTATCCCGTGCCCAAAATGCGAATTTTCATATCTGTCTTTTTCTTTCAATTTTATATGAAGTCGTTTAAGTGTATTAAGAGGCATTATACTAATATATTTTAACACAAAAACTAACCAATGTAAATAGCATTATTGACTTATACTGTAAAATATGTTATCATAATAGAAACTGAAATTATATAGGGTGCGTTATGAAAAAGGTTGCAATAGTAATAAACGGAGCGGGCGGCGTTGGCAAGGATACTCTTTGCGAGCTTGCGGCAAGACATTTTAAGGTTAAAAATATATCCTCAATCACCCCTATAAAAGAGATAGCCGCGCTTTGCGGATGGGATGGCAGAAAGGATAATAAGGCAAGAAAATTTCTTTCCGACCTCAAAAATCTTTGCGTTGAATACAATAATTATCCTACCGTTTGGGCAAAGGCGCAGTACGACGAATTTCTTAAGTCGGACGAGGAAATAATGTTTTTGCATATAAGAGAGCCGGAGGAAATAGAAAAATTTCTTCTTGCCACGGGCGGCGCGGCAAAAACCCTGCTTGTCCGCGCAGGTAAGAGAATGTCGAATGAAAAATACGGCAACGTGTCCGACGACGGAGTAGAGAACTATTCATACGATTATTATTTTTTAAACGAAAGCACGCTTGAGGTAGCCGAGCGCGAGTTCGTTGAGCTGCTGGCTGATATAATCAAATAAAGAAAAGGGGACGAACGCACTTAGGCATAACCGAATAAAAACAAGAGGTATTGTGAAAAAAACACAGTACCTCTTTGACATTATGTGAAAAATCGAGGAACACTGAGGTCGAAAACCTGCGGTTTTCCTCGTTTTTTAATTGTTATTTCGGTTATATTGAATTTCCTGAATTCTTAATGAGACAGCCACGATTTTTTAAAGTAAGATACAAATCAATCCGTTTGCGCCCTCGTTTACTACCTTTTCAAGCGTTTCGCCCAGCTTCTCACGCGCATCGTCGGGTATGTTGATGAGCTTAGCGTTCATTCCGTCGTTTACAAGGTCGTAAAGCGACTTTCCGAACATATTAGACTCCCACACCTTTTTTGGATCGTCCTCAAATTCGTCAAGCAGGTATTTTACTACCTCCTCCGTCTGCTCCTCAGTGCCGACAACAGGGCAAAGCTCGGTGCGGATTCCGGTTTTTATCATATGTATGGCTTCTGCGCTTGCTGAAACCTTTACGCCCCAGCCTCCGCTTTGCTTTGTCAGACGTGGCTCGTCGAGCACGAGCTCGTCAGGGCGTGGCATCACGATTCCGTAGCCCTTTTCCTGAACGTCAATAAGCGCGCTTTCAACCTTTTTATACTCTTTATCTACCGATGCAAGCCGCATCATAGTGGCAAAAAGCGTTTTTTCGTCTGTTACCTCAAAGCCGGTTTCCTCTGACATAGTTCTGTAATAATCCTCATCAGAGAGGGGGATGTCAAATTCCGCTGTGCCGTCACCTGCATTTACCGACACTCTTTCAATTCCGTCCGAGTCGAGAAGAGAGGAGTCTATATCACCGAGCTTATCGGTCGTTTCGGCAAATTTTGCTACCTTTTCGAGTATCTCGCTATGCAGAGGATGGTTTTCAGGAAGAACCTCTGTCCACGCAGGAAGGGTAAAGGTAAGCGAACGAACAGGGAACTGCGAGAGCACAAGTCCGAGAATCTCGCGTATATCCTCGGCGTTTATCGAGGTGCAGTCGAGCAGAGCAACAGGTACTCCGTATTTTTCTTCAAGATTTATCGCAAGGCTGTGTGTTGCTTCGCTCTCCGGTGTTGCCGAATTTAAAACTATGGCAAAAGGCTTACCTATTTCCTTTAGCTCTCTTGCTACGCGCTCTTCTGCAAGGGCGTAGCTTTCGCGGGGAATATCACTAAAGCTTCCGTCGGTTGTAACGAGTATTCCGATGGTTGAATGCTCGCGAATAACCTTTCCCGTGCCTATTTCGGCAGCCTTTTCAAATGGCATGGCTTCTTCGCTCCACGGAGTCATAACCATCCTTGCTTCGCCGTTTTCCTCTCCGCCGAGCGCACCGTTTATGACGTAACCCACGCAATCTATCATTTTTACGTTAAATTCCGTGTCGTCGCCGATTTTTATTCTCACCGACTCATCCGGAACGAATTTGGGCTCGGTTGTCATTATCGTTCTGCCGGATGCGCTTTGCGGAACCTCGTCAACTGTCCGCGTTCTGTCAAATTCGTTTTCAATGTTCGGTATAACTATGCTGTTAAGAAATTTATTTATAAATGTTGATTTTCCGCTCCTCACCGGGCCGACGACTCCTATATATATGTCGCCCCCCGTCCTTCTTGCTATATCCTTGTATATGGAGTTGTCTCTCATTTCTTCGGACCATGCCTTTCATTTCGTTTCACAACACTTTATGCCCGAGATGGAAAATATATTACAGGATTGAAAGATTAAACGCTTAGTATTAAAATTTACTCCGTTGTTTCTGCTGATAAGTTGCTTCTTTCCGAAGCAGATGCAAAGGCTTACACTTACGCATCCGCGCATAACGACACGGAAACGGCACAGGCGTTCCTGGCTGGCTTCTCGCAATACGAAGGAAGCATAGAACAATACGCGGAAGGATTTCAGACCGCTTACAGCTTAGGTCTTGAGTCAAACACAAGAGAGCTTACGGAGATGATAGAGACCTTGCCGAAATCAAAACGGGATGCAATTATTAAACACCCCGCTGTAACCGAAGCATTTTCGGCAGGAAAGCGTTTTACCAAAAAGGCGAACGAGGACGCGGCAAAAATGAAAAAGGCCCGTGACGCTAAAAAATCACGGTCCGGGGGCAAGTTCAGCATTGATAAAAGCATTGACACAAGCAAGCTAAGTTCAAAGCAGAAGAAATTTATAAGACTTGCAAAGCTTTTTTCAGAATGCTTTACCGATTTGAACGTGCGCATAGTTAATTCAACGCCGGATGCGAACGGAGAATACCATAAGGAAAACGGCTCATATAACGTCAGAACGAATACGATAGAAATCAATATTAACGCAGGCAAGGTAAAAGAGGGCGGATTCTTTGATTATCTCTTGAATGAAACTCTTTCGCACGAAACCGTTCACTATATCAAAGCGTATAGCTTGAGTGACTATAACGCTCTTAAAGCC
>JAZORD010000029.1:0-4553 GCA_045656445.1 Eubacteriales bacterium
GGCAGTTATTTCTGCCTTGAATTATCTCACGGTTATTTTAGCACAAAATGTCGAAGGTTTCAAGATGTTTTCAGTTTTTTTCGATAAATTGTTGCAAAAATTTTTAAATAGTGTTATACTGTTATCAAATACGCGTAAAAGGAGCTTTGTATGAGCGATAATAAAAAAACTCGCCTTAGGTTTTTGCATTGCGGTGATATTCATCTTGATACGCCATTCGTAGGGCTTTCGGCGGAAAAAAGCGAAGAGCGCAGAAGAATGCTTCGCGCCTCCTTTGTAAAAATGATGCAATACGTACGCGAAACCAACATTAACATAGTTTTAATGAGCGGCGATATTTTTGATATTGAGTACGCTACCAATACCACGGCAGAGGTCTTGATACGTGAATTTAAAAACTCACCTGAAACCGAGTTTATTATTTCACCCGGAAAGCACGATTATTATACCGACAATCCGATATATGCATCCGGAAGATTGCCGAGTAACTGTCACGTGTTTTCGTCCGACGCTCTTTCAAGATTTGATTTTGAGGATTACAATATAACGGTTTACGGATGGGCATTTATGAATGGCTCAATGACCGAAAGCCCCATACACGACAGGCAGGTTGATGATAGCTCAAGAGTAAATCTTGTTTGCGCTTACGCTGACCTTAACGGCGATGTGAGCTCCACGTCCTGTCCTATTTCAACGGCAGACCTTAAGAAATTCGGAGCTGATTATTACGCGCTGGGCTCACGCCACGAGGCGTCTAGGTTTATAACCGTGGGCGCGTCTAAGTATAGCTATTGCGGCGCGCTTGAATGTACCGGATTTGACGAGCCGGGGCTTGGCGGAGTAAATCTCATCACAGTAGATTACAGTGAGGGTGAGATAGCTATCGAGAATAAGAGCATCAGCTTCGGTCATATAAGATTTGAAACCGAGGAGCTTGACGTCACGGGAGTTAATACCTCTAATGAGATAATAAATCGCATAAGCCGTATGATAAGCGATAAAAAATATGACAACGAAACGGCTCTTAAGGTCAATCTCACAGGATACGTTGAGCCGCACTTCTCAGTACCTAAAAATATAGAAAACGACGCATTCGGATTATACTATTTCAAGCTTACGGACAAGACGCTTCCGCTTTTTGGAACAGAGCATTTTAAGCGTGATATGACGGTGAAGGGCGAAATATTCCGTCAGTTTTATCCGATGCTTAAAAGCGAGGACGAGGAAGAGCGCTTAATAGCGGCGCGCGCCTTCCGCGCGGCTCTTGCAGCACTTGAAAACAGAGAAATAGAGGTATAAATAAAGCGGTTAGGAAGTCCTGAGAGTAGGATTGCCTAACCGTTTTGCATTACTATGCTTTTTTGTTTTTTATAAATGGAAAAGAGCTTATATCAATCTGCGATATAATAACCGCCAAAAACACAACGGCACAGCCGGTATATTCACGTCCCGTCATCTTTTCTCCAAGGAATATAGCAGAGCCCAGAACTCCGAATACCGATTCAAGCGAAAGCAGAATAGATGCCGCCGCGGGATTTACACCTCGCTGACCGATTATCTGGAGGGTGTAGGCTATACCGCTTGAGCCGATTCCGAGAAACAGAACGGGGAAGATGCTTGCGCCTATCTCGCCAAAATTTATGGGTGACTCAAAAATCAGGGCAAACAAGAGATTTACAATTGTCGCAACGAAAAACTGCACGCAGGACATTCTCACACCGTCGCATTTTGGCGAGAACCTGTCAATTGCCAGTATGTGAATCGGAAAGACGAGCGCACAGAGTAAAACGAAAAGGTCAGAGAGCGCCATAGTAAATTCGCCTGTTATGCAAAGCAGGTAAAAGCCAACTACTGCGATGGGCATGCTAATCCAAACATTGATGGGAGCGCGCTTTTTGAGCGCCAGCGCGTATATCGGAACCATAACGACGTAAAGCGCGGTTATAAAGGAAGCCTTCCCGGCATCCGTGCCGCCGTTTATTCCTGTCTGTTGAAGAAAGCTGGCAAAGGCGAGAATAATTCCGCATACCGCGCCGCCGACAATTTCGGTAAGGTTTATGTCTATTTTCTTTTCCCTAGAAAAAAGTCTGCGCCCCGTGTCAAAAAAGCTGTCAAAAAACAGTATTACGAAAATTAAAAATATGAATGCAAACAAGCTTCTGACAGCGCCAAGCGTAAAAGGCGCTATATTCTCAGCCGCCTTTTGAGCCGAAAAGGCAAATCCCCATATCATAGCTGCAATTATCATAAGTGCCGGGGAGATATATTTTTTTGTGTTTTTCATTCTACGCTCCCAAATGTAGTACGGGAGTTATTTTAACACGGAAGGCGGGACTTTGTCAAGAAGTTGGTGGATTTTCGGGCGCCGGTGTTGGAGCTTCGGGAGCTGTGGATGCGTTGCCGTCCTCAATAATAGCGATACCGTTGTATACCGTCTCAAAGCAGTCGTCGTTTGTCGGGGTGTCAAGCCTTACACCAAGTATCTTGATATAGCGTGAAAAGTCGTAGGTATAAGTGGAAAGCGCGCGCCCGAATGCGTTATCAGTCTGCGCGGCAACGAGCGGGTCACCACCCTCAAAGCCCACGATAATAAGTGTGTGATAAAAGCCCTCACCCTCCTTGCCGAGCTGTATCACGTCCCCCACCTCAACCTCGTCGGGTGTTGCATCTCTTCCAAAAGGTCCGACGTCGGTGTTCGTGGTAATGAAATTATAGAAAAATTCAACACCCGTCCAGGACGGAGCGCGTTGGTCCATAGATATGTAGTACCATCCGAACGTGGGCTTATAGTTCATTTTGCAGGACCCTGCGTATATGCACTGAGAAACGAAGTTTGTGCAGTTTCCGCCAATGCCGGCAAAATTCCCAAAAACAGGATTCTGTGACAGAGCAAACCTTGAAGCGTAAAGCAACGCGTTTTCACGTAAGTAAGGCTTAATAACAAGCATAAGTTTCTTCCTTTCGCAATTGTTATATAATTATTTTACGAAGAAAAAATAATTTTGTGAAAAATTCATCTTGTAATCGCGAAAATAATATTGTATAATTAATTGTATAGATGATGAACACAAAAATACAGGAGATAAAAATATGGATTCCAACAAAAGACCGGAAACAATGGAGCGCATCACAAATTTTGAGCTTGCAAATGCATTTATTGATGAGCAAGTTGAGCTTGTAAGACGCCAGGTTGGCAACAAAAAAGTGCTTCTTGCACTCTCCGGCGGAGTTGACAGCTCTGTCGTTGCGGCGCTTCTCATTAAAGCAATCGGAAAGCAGCTTATCTGCGTTCACGTAAACCACGGACTTATGCGTAAATGTGAGTCTGAAAACGTTGTTGAGATTTTCAGAAATCAGCTTGACGCTAACCTCATCTACGTTGACGCTACCGACCGTTTCCTTAACCTTCTCGCAGGTGTTTCGGACCCCGAAAGCAAGAGAAAGATTATCGGTAAGGAATTTATAAACGTATTCGCTGATGAAGCGCGTAAGCTTGAGGGCGTTGAGTTTTTAGCGCAGGGTACAATTTACCCTGACATACTTGAGAGTATAAAGCAGGCCGAGGGCAAAAAGGCTGTAAAATCTCACCACAACGTCGGCGGTCTTCCCGAGGACCTTCAGTTTGAGCTCGTTGAGCCTATAAAGCTTCTCTATAAGGATGAGGTAAGAGTTGTCGGCGAGGCGCTCGGTCTTCCTCACGCAATGGTTTACCGTCAGCCCTTCCCGGGTCCCGGTCTTGGTGTTCGTTGCCTTGGCGCTATCACTCGCGACCGTCTTGCAGCGCTCCGCGAGGCAGACGCCATCCTTCGCGACGAATTTGATAAGTGCGGACTTGCCGAGAGGGTATGGCAGTATTTCGTCGTAATTCCCGACATAAAGAGCGTCGGTGTGAAGGATGATAGCAGATACGAGGGCTGGCCTGCAATACTCAGAGCAGTCAACACAAAGGACGCTATGACAGCAACAATTGAGGAAATCCCCTACAATGTTCTTCATAAAATAACAAACCGCATAGTAACCGAGGTCGAGGGAATTAACAGAGTTCTCTACGACATAACCCCGAAACCTACGGGAACGATAGAATGGGAATAATAAACAAAAGTCGAAAAAGCCTTATATATCAAGGGTTTTCGGCACTTTAAACGGATTTTTGATACCGTTTTGATACCAATAGAATTATTCTCCCCATAAATTCAATATAAGAGATAGCCTCTCTTGTTTGAACGCTTAAGTTCAGCAAGAGAGGCTTTTTTGTTTTCTTTTAGGTTTTAGGAGTTCTGTTCGGGAAGCAACCTTCCATCCAAGTGATATATTCTTCAACGGTAATTTTACCGTCAGAGCACTCATCGCGCTTTGAGAGTGCCTGAAACTTCCATTTCTTGAAGTCGGGTTCTTTTATCTGCCTGGAGCGCACACGAGCCGCGTAACGCTTGTAGTATTTGCTGTAAATCGCAAGTGCAGGGTTCTCGGCTGCTTTCGCTTTGTAGTTCTCTTGCGCGGCAAGATCTTGGCAGGAGCGCGTTTGTCCTTCTGCCACTCTGTCACAATAATTA
>JAZORD010000030.1:0-5129 GCA_045656445.1 Eubacteriales bacterium
GTCCTTTTTGTTTTATAATGGTGGCGGGATTTGAAATAGGGAGAAAATTGCGACAGCAATTTGTCCGCGTTCATAATATGAACGCATTGGACCGAACAGTTAATAACTGTTCGTCGGCTAAGGCCGCCACGGGCGGAAATCCCGTCCGAATTAATCGCTTTCGATTTACTCGTGTGCACCAAGTGAAAAGGATATACCCTTGCGGTACGTCCTTTTTGATTTATAAGGACGGAGGACTTGAAGGGGAGCGGTAGTGAATGACAGTCCGGCGGTTGTTTGCCACTTGCGGTGAAATTCTCGATGTTTGTTCCGCTGTTTATTTAAGTTATGTCATATCTGCTCGTTTGGCAATATACCGCAAGCGGTATGCAGAGCCGCGGAAAGGCTTTGCCCGCAGGCAAAGAAGTCCCGTCGTCCGCACCGATGGAGCTGTCGCATTTAGAGATAACCGAATAAAAAACGAGTGGAGACACCTAAAAACAGTGCCTCCATTTTTAATTTGCGCGTATTTAGTTTTTGCATTGATTTTATTTAATTCTTAATGATAGAGTCCCTTTATATTTATGTTAACTTCTAATGAAATAGTTTCACAGAGCCTTATTTGAAAATAATCGCCTTGGGCATATTCAATTTAAAAACCGTTGCAATGATTCTTATTGCAACAACTGCTAAAACTCCAAGTAAAATCGACATATATTCCGGCACCGGAGTCCATTTAAACAGAGTGAAGTAAAGAGAAGCGCCGATCAAGGAGGCGACAGCGTAAATTCGCTTTTTTAAAACGAATGGAATCTCGCCAAGACATACATCCCTTATCATACCGCCACCCACGCTCGTTATCATCCCCAGGCTTATGGCAACAATTGCGGAGTCGTAGCCTAATTCAATGCATATTTTTGCACCGGTGACAGAAAAAATTCCAAGCCCCACCGCGTCAAAATAATTGTTGATTTTTTCAACCGTTTTTTCGTTTTTAACGTATTTATCTTTTAAAACTGAAGCAACTATAAATATTAAAAGTGCTGTGAATATAGCGCACGCGATGTGAAAATAGCTTTTAAAAAAGGACGGTGTTCTGTCAATGAGCACATCACGGATCATTCCTCCGGCGAATGAAGTTATTAAGGCAAGTAAAACTACGCCAAAAAGGTCAATTTCCTTGTCTATTGCCAATGTCGCTCCCGAAACAGCAAACGCTATAACACCGAGGCTCTCGAGTATAAAGAAAAATAGATCCATAATTTCCGAACTTCTTTAAATACCCATTTCTTCCTTGACTTCGCGGAAGGCGTTAACTATATAAAGAATATCTTCTTCCGAGAGTGCTGCGGAAAGCTGTGTCCTTATACGGGCGCGTCCCTTGGGAACTACAGGGTAGGAGAATGCAACTACGTAAACACCTTTTTCCATCATACGCTTTGCCATCTCAACGGCTTTATGCTCGTCGTATAGCATAACAGGAATGATAGGGGTGCCGCCGTCTTGAACCTCAAGACCGATCTCCTTGATTTTTTCAGCAAAGAGTCTTGTGTTTGCAAAGAGCTTGTCACGTCTTGACGTGTCGTTTTCTATCAGCTCAAGAACCTTAAGTGAACCTGCGGCAACAGCAGGCGCCAAGGTGTTGGAGAATAGGTAGGGGCGAGAGCGCTGACGAAGAAGGTCGATGATTTCTTTCCTTCCCGAAGTAAAGCCGCCCGATGCTCCACCAAGCGCTTTACCGAAAGTACCGGTTATAATATCGACTCTGCCCATAACACCGCAGTACTCAGCGGTTCCTCTTCCGTGTGTGCCCATAAAGCCTGTGGAATGGCTGTCATCAACCATAACGAGCGCGCCGTATTCATCCGCAAGGTCGCAGATGCTCTTTAGGTCGGCAACTATACCGTCCATCGAGAAAACACCGTCAGTGGCAATCAGCTTGATTCTTGCGTTCTTTGCTTCTTCAAGCTTTGCTCGAAGGTCGTTCATATCGTTGTTTTTGTAACGAAATCTTTCTGCTTTGCAAAGACGGATTCCGTCTATAATGCTCGCGTGGTTTAATTCGTCGCTTATCACGGCATCCCTGTCGGTAAGAAGAGTTTCAAAAAATCCGCCGTTTGCATCAAAGCAAGAGGAATAAAGAATCGTATCATCCGTACCGAGAAACGCGCTTAGCTTGCTCTCGAGGGCTCTATGTAATTCCTGGGTTCCGCATATAAATCTTACAGATGAAAGTCCGTAGCCGTATTGATCGTAGCTTGCCTTTGCAGCTTCTATAACGTCCTTGTTATTAGCAAGTCCGAGGTAATTGTTTGCGCACATATTGACAACTTGTCTTCCGTCGGAAAGACCAACCCTTGAGCCTTGGGGTGTGACTATGATCTTTTCGTCTTTCTTAAGACCGTCCTTTTCTATGCCCTCGCAAATTTCGGTAAAATAATTAAGCGCGCTTTTTTTCATTTTTGTTTTCTCCTTATCCTTCGTTTAACTTTGTCCAATCGAGAATAACCTTGCCTGATTTTCCGCTGTTCATGGCCTCAAAGCCTAATTCGTAATCTCTTACGTCCATTCTATGAGTTATGATATTTGAAATATCAAGACCTCCTTGGAGCATTGCAGACATCTTGTACCAGGTTTCATGCATCTCTCGACCATAAATTCCCTTTATTGTCAAACCATTGAAGATGACCTTCGACCAATCGATCTTTGCATCGTTCTTCAAGATTCCGAGCAGAGCGATTTTACCACCGTGAACCATATGGTCGATCATAGTATTCAAGGCAATCTCGCTACCGGACATTTCAAGACCCACATCAAAGCCTTCCTTTATGAGAACCTTATCCATAATGTCATTTAGGCTTTCTTTAGCGGTATTTACTGTGTACTTAAGTCCAAGACTGCTTGCAAGCTTCAATCTGTCTTCGTTTATATCGGTTATAACGACGTTTCTCGCTCCTGCATATTTGCAAACGGCAGCAGCCATAATTCCAATAGGTCCCGCACCGGTGATAAGTACATCCTCGCCGACTACGTTAAAGGAGAGAGCCGTGTGTACCGCGTTACCGAAGGGGTCAAAAATAGAATACAGCTCTTCGCTGATACCGCTTTGACATTTACGCACATTTTCCGCAGGGATTACAAGATATTCCGCAAATGCCCCGTCGCGATTAACTCCGACGCCCACGGTTTCTTTACAAAGATGTCCGTGACCGGCAAGGCAGTTTCTGCATTTACCACACACAATGTGGCCCTCGCCCGAAACGATATCGCCAACACTCCAATTCTTAACTCCTGCGCCCAGCTCAACTATTTCTCCAACGTATTCGTGACCTATAACGCGGGGGGGCTGTATAGTCTTTTGCGACCACTCGTCCCAATTATAAATATGAAGATCTGTTCCGCATATAGCAGTTTTATGTATCTTAATCTTTACATCGCCCGCACCTACGGTCGGCTCGGCAACATCCTCCATCCATAATCCTTTTTCGGGAAACTTCTTAACCAATGCTTTCATTTTATAGCTCCTTTTGCCTTTTTATATTTTTTGTCGAGGCCTCCAGCTTTTGAATAAACTTTTCGCTAATTTCGGAAAGCTTTCTGGAATCATTTAATATATAGCCTATAATATAACTTTCGTCGCTTTCAAGCGCGATACTTACAATATCTCCGTCATTCAGAGCGGAAGGCATTATGCCGGTTCCGACGGTGTAAGAATCTGTCATGAGAAGCAAATTCATCAGAGTCGCTCTATCGCTGATTTCTATATGCTTATTCACGTTGAAAGAATCGCGCATTTCCTCGGTAAAGAAGGAATTATTATGTTCCCCTTGCTCGTAGGAAACGTAAGTAAAGTTTTGCAGGTCGCAGTAAGTTAATACGCTTGCGTTGGCGAGGGGATGCCCCCTTCTGACAAAAACGTGCGGAGAAACGGTAAGAAGCTCTGTAAAGGAAACTCCCTTTTTTCCAAGATAACGCTTCATTGAGTCGTAATCTCCGTCTTTTATAGCGATAATACCTATATCGCTGTTCCCGGTTTCCACCTCTAAGATAACGTTGTACGTTTCAATTTCTTTGATGGCAAATCTATAACGCTCTGCGGTTACATCCTTTAGAAACGAGCAAAATATATCCGCAATGAAGTCGTAATGTTGTGTGACAATACGCAACTTTTTCGAAACAGTTTCATTCTTATAACGTTTGATTACAAACTCCTCGCTGTCAACGATTTGTTGAGCGTATCTTACAAATTCCGAGCCGTCTGCCGTAAGATATACGCCGTTGCTCGAACGCTCAAACAATTTAATGTTCAGTTCTCCCTCCAGTTGCTTTATACTCGTCGAAAGTGATGACTGCGCAACAAACAGCTGTTTTGCGGCCTCGCTGAAAGAACCGTTTTTTGCTATTTCAAGAACGTACTTGCATTGCTGAATTGTCATTTGATTTTCTCCCATTATGGATTATAATTTCATTATAGCAATCCTCTATTCGATTGTCAAATATGAATAAACTATCACTTCCGTTCAAAATTTTATATGGTGAACGAGCCGAAGCGAAAAACGTTACGCGCAGGCGTCAGCGAAGCGATTCATATGGGTTCCCTTCGCTTACCCACCCAAGTTAATTGCGTAGCGATTTGCTTGTATGCAGTAAATGAAAAGAGGCTAGCTCAAATGCGTTGATTTGTGTTTGAGCCAGCCTCTTCGTTTTCTTATTGATTTTTGCAGTTTTTTTCTTTCAGTTTATAACGCGCCTTGTCAAACCAACGCTCGCCCTTTTTGTGTTTGATAAAGTCCAAAACGTTGAATAGGATAAAATACAGGAGGAGCGCTACCGTGGCGATTATGGGATACTTTAAAAACGGCAAGCCGTCGAACGGAGAGTGAATTATAAACATTGAGTTAACGTCGTATGCCGCCTCGGGCGAAACCAAAGCCTTGAAAACCAGATTGCAGTAAAGTCCGATCGCGTACATCGCGAAAACCGAAAGAATCATATTTGTCATATTGCGCCCCGGCTCAATCTTTATCCTTCCGAAAACGGCGAGCAAAAGCACGTTAAAGAGAAGAGTGGCATGAGCGACAATGCTCTTTGTTATATCGTAATCTGCCAAGGTGGGATTTTTTATAAAGTCGACGTTTGCAAACATTCCT
>JAZORD010000031.1:0-3535 GCA_045656445.1 Eubacteriales bacterium
TATGATGTGGAAATGCTCCGCGAAATTGGCACTTGTAAAGGAATCGAAAACTATTCCCGTGTTCTTTCTCGTCGTCCGCCCGGAAGCACACCTTTTACTCTTCTTGACTATTTCCCCGAAGATTTTCTGCTCTTTGTCGATGAATCACACGTTATGTTGCCTCAGGTAAGAGGAATGTTCGGCGGCGATAGAGGAAGAAAAGAAAACCTAATCGAATACGGCTTCCGTCTGCCCTCGGCATACGATAACCGTCCTCTGAATTTTAACGAGTTTTATGAAAGACTAAATCAGGTTGTTTTCGTTTCGGCTACCCCTGCTGATTTCGAAAAGGAAAAATCGGCACAGATCGTAGAACAGGTTATTCGTCCGACAGGACTTCTCGACCCTATGGTGACCGTAAAGCCTACCGAAGGACAGATTGACGACCTTGTTTCCGAGATCAACGAGCGAGGTGAGAAGAAGGAGAGGGTGCTCGTTACCACTCTGACCAAAAAGATGGCGGAGGACCTGACAGAATATCTTGAAAAGCTGGGAATCAAGGTTAGATATATGCATCACGACGTTGATACAATGGAACGTATGGAGATCATACGTGATCTTCGACTTGGTGAGTTTGACGTGCTTGTGGGAATAAATCTTCTCAGAGAAGGCCTCGATATTCCCGAGGTATCCTTGGTTGCTATCCTTGATGCTGACAAGGAAGGCTTCCTTAGAAGTGAAACCTCCCTTATTCAGACCATAGGCCGAGCCGCCCGTAACGAGCACGGAGAGGTTATAATGTATGCCGATACGGTTACACCTTCAATGGAAAGAGCCATAACCGAAACCAATCGCCGACGTGATATTCAGGACGCTTATAATAAGGCAAACGGTATAACCCCCAAATCGGTTAAGAAGGATATTCGCGATATTATCGAAATGTCCGCAAAGCCCGACGAAGGTAAGTCTATTAAGAAAATGAGCAGAGTTGAGAAGGATAAACTCATCGCAACGCTTACGGCCGAAATGCGCGAGGCGGCCAAGATGCTTGAATTCGAGCACGCCGCATATCTTCGAGACCGCATAGCGAAGCTTAAAGAATAAACCGAAGGTGTTAAAAATGAAAATTACAAATCTGTTTGAAAGCGATAAGCTTTCGGTTTCTTTTGAGGTATTTCCTCCAAAGACCGATTCTTCCTTTGAGTCGGTAAAAAGGGCTACAGAAGAAATCGCCAAGCTTAAACCCTCCTTTATGAGCGTTACATACGGCGCTGGTGGCGGAACAAGTCAGTACACCCTTAAAATTGCCGAAAATATCAAGAAAAACTACGGAGTTCCCACAATAGCTCATCTCACCTGTGTTTCTTCTACGAGAGAAACGGTCATGGAAAAGATCGATGCTATAATGGCGGCAGGGATCGAGAATATAATGGCACTTCGCGGAGACCTGACTCCGGAAATGCAGCATCAGGACCCTTCGTCACGTCACTACCGCTATGCGGTTGAGCTGGTAAGAGAGATAAGATCTATAAATCCGAATTTTTGCGTGGGGGGAGCCTGCTATCCTGAAATACATCCCGAAAGCGCAAATCAGTCAGAAGATATTAAAAGACTTAAGGAAAAGGTGGATGCAGGCTGTTCTTTTTTGACCACTCAGATGTTTTTTGATAACAACCTGCTCTATAACTTTCTATACAAAATCCGAGAAGCAGGCATCACCGTTCCTGTAATTCCGGGAATTATGCCTATAACGAGCGCAAATCAGATAGAGCGCGCAATAAAGCTTTCAGGCTCGTTTATGCCGAGGCGCTTTGTAAGCCTCGTTGATAAATTCGGAACTAACCCCCCGGCAATGAAGCAGGCGGGCATAGCCTACGCCACCGACCAGATAATAGACCTGTATGCAAACGGAATATGTAACGTACACGTTTATTCAATGAATAAGCCCGAAGTTGCCGCTAAAATACGCGATAATCTTTCGGATATACTTAGAAAATGACGGCTGTAGAGTTTTTAACATACAACGCCCCGCCAATATGCGACGCAGATGCGTTAAAATATGCCGGCGGAGCTTTCTCCGAGGAATCAGTGAAGCTGCTTCAGCGTGTAAAGGAAGAAGCAAAGGACGCCTTTTGCTATAAGGTGTGCTATACCGTGTGCGACGTTTGTGTTGACGGTGTCACGGTTGATTTCGGATTTTTCAAGACCGAGTCGGCGGCACTTGCAAAAAATCTTTCGGGTGTGAAAAGGGCTGTGATTTTTGCCGCTACCGTAGGATTTGAAATAGACAGGCTTATTATGAAGCACTCACGCCTTTCCCCCTCGCGCGCGCTTATGCTTGGGGCGCTCGGAGCAGAGAGAATAGAAGCTCTTTGCGATGCGTTCTGCGAGGATATAAAAAGAGTACACGGGGTGTGCCGTCCAAGATTCAGCGCAGGCTACGGCGACCTTTCAATAGAGGTTCAAAGGGAAATCTTTAAGCTCCTTAACCCCGAGACAAAAATGGGTCTTACCCTCACGGACAGTATGCTTATGTCGCCTACAAAATCGGTAACGGCGTTTATAGGAATAGGTGAATAATATGGACTTTTTAAAGTTTTTAAAAAACAATAAGGTTTATCTTGACGGCGGTATGGGCACTATTTTGCAACAGCGAGGTCTTATGCCGGGTGAATATCCTGAAAGATGGAATATCACTCACCCCGAAATAATAACCGAGATACACAAAAGCTATTTTGACGCAGGAAGCAACGTTGTGTCAACCAACACCTTCGGCGCAAATGCGCTTAAGTTTTCAGAGTGCGAGCTTGAGAAAATTATTGAAGCCGCATTTCTTAACGCAAGGCGGGCAAAAGAAACCTCAAGCGGCAAGCAAGAAAAATTTATAGCTCTTGATATAGGTCCTTCGGGAAAGCTGCTTTCGCCTTACGGTGACCTTGATTTTGAGGACGCGGTGGAGCTTTTTTCCAAAACCGTTCGCCTCGGTGTAAAGCACGGAGCAGACCTTGTTATTATTGAAACGATGAACGACAGCTACGAGACCAAGGCGGCGCTTCTCGCGGCAAAGGAAAGCTCTACCCTGCCAGTTATTGTCACGAACGCTTATGGCGAGGACGGAAAGCTTATGACCGGAGCTTCACCCGAGGCTATGGCTCTTATGCTTATGGGTATGGGGGCTGACGCTATCGGCGCAAATTGCTCGCTCGGACCAAAGCAGCTGCGCCCCGTTATAGAAAAGTTGCTTAAATGCTCGGATATTCCGGTGGTTCTTAAGCCAAATGCGGGACTGCCGAAGCTTGTTGACGGAATAACTGTGTTCGATATTGCGCCGTTGGAATTTTCAAATGAGATTGCTTCGCTTATGCAGCTTGGCGTAAGGGTTGTCGGCGGTTGCTGCGGCACTACCGACGAATATATACGCGCCCTCGTTGAAAGAACCGAGAATATACCTTTGAAAGAAATAGAAGAAAAAGACGCCACCGCAGTTTCATCATACACGCACGCTGTGTTTTTCGGACGCGACCCCGTGCTTATCGGAGAGCGAATCAACCCCACC
>JAZORD010000032.1:0-28931 GCA_045656445.1 Eubacteriales bacterium
ATTCGTTTTTGGATCAACGAAGGTCACAGTTCCTATTCCGCATGCAGAGCGGCGCAGGGTAACACCCAGCTTATAGCTTCCGTTTTCGCATCTTGGAACTGTTGTGAGAGTCATTTTTTCGCCGCCGCGCAGTATCTCTATTTTGACCGTGCCGCCGCGGTATTCCTTTATAGCTGTGGAAACGTCCTCTGACTCTTTTACCGGCGTATCATTTATTGAGAGAATTTTATCGCCGCGCTTCAGTAAAGACCAATCCTCAGCCGAATTCACCGTTACACCGGATTCCTTCACCCTAACTCCGAAAACGTCGCCGCCGGGTATAAGATAAAGCTGCTCGCCCTCTTTTTCTTCCTTATCAAATAGCAGCTCGTAAAAGCGCGATGAAATTTTTTTGCCGCAGCTCTCAGCGGACTGCGGCAGCTCACCCGTGTCGCCCCATTCAACGTTGCAAGCAAAAGCTGTCGTTACATTTTCATCACTGTATATGGCATTACAGCTCACGCCCGAAAACAGCGCGAGCGTAAATATAATTAATAGTACACGTTTCATTACCGATACCTTTCAAAATTTCCTGTAGATACTTTGACTCAAATCGGCGCTCTGTATGAATAACAAAATTTAGTTATATTCCTTTTTTTACAAAAAAAGAGTATTCCTCAAAAGAAGAATACTCTTGTAAATGCCTCGCGCATTCTTGCAGCAGAAACTGCGTAAAGGGCAAGCTGCGCCGACTTGCGTACTGGCGCTTCCAGGATGAGATTTCCATCCTCGTCCGTCTCGCGCAGCGTAATTTTAAATCCGGATAAATTTGCCGTTGAGCGTAAAAGCGCGAGGTCATCCTTTGAAATATTATTGTATATCTTCCAATTAGCCTCGACCTTAAATATACTTCCGTCACACAACATTCTTACACGAACCACACTCTCACCGAATATAGCGTTAAGCAAAACCTTGTGAAAGAAGGCAAATCCCTCGGGTGAAATATCGATGTAACCGTCAGCCGCGAGCTCGTTGTCAACCGTTATAGCTCCGCGAAAATTGTCGTCAAAAAACTCGTCGGTAGCCTGGAAAACATCAAAAATTGATATGGATTTTGATGTAAATTCATCAGGAACGGTTTCTGAAATCAATCGCAGCCTTGGTATCTTTGGCTTTTTCATGACATTGAAATCTTTGAACGGTCCAAGCTATCGAGTGTTGCCGTGTTTTTGATTCCATCAGCTATAGCAGCGGCGGCCGTGTCAATTATTTTGCCTATTTCATTTTGAAGATATACCGCGACAATAGAGTCGTAGCACTCCTCAAAATGTAAACCGTTCTTTTCAGTTCGGTAAAGAATAAGATAACCGTCTTCCTCGCCCGTAACGATATTTATTACGTCGCTGACCTCGCGCATCTCTGTGGAAAACGCGGTGTCTATAAGCTCGGAGTAATATTCTCTGTCAAGGCTGTGCCTAGCTATAAGGTCTCCGTTTTTCACGTCAGACGCGCCGGTCGTCGTATGCTGAATCATCTGAGCCGCGACAGCGTCCTCTCCTATTTTTGCCTTTTCGGCAATCTTTGCGCGGATTTCGGCAGCGCGGGTGGCGGTGTAGTATTTTGTGGGAAGGAATGCTCTGAGTATGCGTACGCACTCATCGCTTTCATAAAACTCAAGGACGTCCTCTCTTGTATACTCAAGCGCACCGATGCCGGCATCCTCAACGAATTCCTCAGAATCAAGGTTTCCGGCGTAATGCTTAAATATTTCTTCGGTAGCAAGTGAGTAGCGAATAAGCAGGTCCTGAACCGAGTAATTGATATTTATGCTTGAAAGATAGGCGAGATATTTTTCGTAATCGCCCTTAAAGCCGGTAATTTCGGTGTCTCCGACAATGCCGCCCTCAACACTCAATCTTATGTATTCCTTGACCTTGTCGTCATACTGATTTGAGTAAACGTTAACTCCTATTTTGTCTGCAACGTGAAGCGTCGCGTAAATCTCGGCGGCTCTTGCTTTGATAAGACTGTCTATACGGCTTATATATTCCTCTCGGTCATTGCCCGACCACACCGCCGCGTCTCCGCCGTCAACAGACTCACGCAGGTTGAGAAAAAGCGCGCGGTAAAGCTCGTATTTGATTTCGTATTTTTCCCCCTCGTAAGTAACCGTCATAACTACTTTCGACTCCTCGTCAGTGCTCGCAACGGGTGGATAATCCTCTCCGCAGGCTACAAGAGATAAAAGGGATGAGAGAATAATAAATAAGGCAAGAATTTTTTTCATATTTGCGCCTCGTCGTTAAAAATTCATTTTATTCTATTATACACTATTATTGTAAGAAAATCAAGAATTGTAAAAAAATCAATAAAAGGTTTGCATTATTGGAAATTTTATGATAAAATAAAATATATCATTGAATCTTGCGGTTAAGGAGATAAAGATGGAAGAATCATACGGCGTTTCTTTTGCCAAAATAATAAATGAATTTGATCTTGAAGCGATACACCTTCCGGACCTTCCGGAAAATCTGTCGGTCACATGCACACGTGTAAACCGTCCCGGTCTTCAGATGGTTGGCTTTTACGACCATTATGAAAAGGAGAGAATACAGATAATAGGAAAAGTAGAGCATCTTTTCATTTCTCAGCTTTCACCGGATGAACGTTCAAGACGGCTTGAGGACTTTTTTCGCTCAGAGCCGGTTGGAATAATAGTTACGTCGGCGCTTGAGATTTCACCGGAAATGGTAGCAATGTCGGAAAAATACAAGGTAACGCTTCTTCGCACCCCGGAAAGAACGTCACCCTTTATGGCGGCGCTTATTGCCTTTCTGAACGTTCAGCTTGGCGAACGTATTACACGGCACGGCGTTCTTGTCGAGGTGTACGGTGAGGGTATTCTTTTGCTTGGCGAATCCGGTGTAGGTAAAAGCGAAACCGCCATTGAGCTTGTAAAGCGCGGGCACCGACTCATTGCTGACGATGCTGTGGAAATCAAAAGAGTGTCGGCAACTACTCTCGTCGGACGCGCGCCGGATATAATCCGCCACTACGTAGAGCTTCGCGGAATAGGCATAGTTGACGTAAGGCGTCTTTTCGGTATGGGCGCGGTTAAGGAAACCGAGAAAATAGACCTGGTAATCAACCTTGAAAACTGGAAGCAGGATAAAATGTACGACCGGCTCGGCCTCGAAAACACGACCGAGGAAATACTCGGAATCGAGGTTCCCAGCATAGTATTGCCGGTCTGCCCCGGACGAAATCTCTCGGTTGTAATCGAGGTAGCGGCTATGAACAACCGCCAGAAGCGTATGGGCTATAACACCGCCGAGGAGTTTAATAAACGCCTTATGGAATCCATGGGACTCTGATAAATATAATAAAACAAAGAAAAAGCACCGTAAAGGTGTATAAAAAAGAAAAAGAGAGGACAAGTTCGACAGCTTTTGTGTCGTGCCTGCCCTCTCTTTTTCTCGAAATTGGCAGCTCCCCAAAAGAGCAGGCTTGTAATAAAATCGCAACGAACCTCATAGGATTAAACAAAAACCTTGGGAGGACTCTTTTGTGAACAGAGTTTATAAGAAGGACTGTGAAAGCTATTGCGAATATACCTTGCCGGACTATATGGGGGATGTTAAAAAGATTTTGAAGGTAAGCGCCTCTGCGATTCCTTCGGGAAAATTCGTAGGAGACGGCGAGGTGGAGTATTCCGGTATAGTGTATTACGACGTTTTATATTCGGATGCCGAGGGAAAGCTCACAAGATTCACGGCAAGCTCGGATTACGACCTGGCAATACCTATCGATACAGCGGTATACGTTGATTCCCTGGCAGAGCCGCGGGTAGCGAGCGTATCAACGCGCCTTACCGGACCCAGAAAGCTTATAGCAAAGGCGGTGGTGTCAAATAACGTTACCGTAAGCTCAGAGGACGCCGTCGAAACCGTAGGAAGCGCCTTTGCAGACGGAAGAGTGCCTGAGGTAGCAAAGAAAAGGCTGAACCTCCAAACGCTCTCCTTCATTTCCTCGCCCGAGCGTGAATACGCTGAGGAGGCGGAGCGCCTTGTGGCAACCTCGCCCGATGAAATTGAAATTATAGCGACGTCAGGTACTGTCAGGGTTTATGAAAGCGTACCCGTTGAAAACGGTGTAAACGTAAAGGGAGAGATAATTATTACCTCTATAATACGCACGGATACACAACCGCCGTTTGCCATAAAGAAAAACATTCCATTCGATGAAACCGTGAGCTTTGAGGATATAACGCCGGATATGCAAACCCTCTTTGACGGATATCTTACCTCTGTCACCTCAGGACTCGCTGAGGACGGGGATGACACAGTCATTACGGTCAACGCGATAACAGAGCTTGTAGGTGTAGCGGGTAAGAATACAGAATCGGAAATAATTACAGACGCATATCTTAAGGACAGCAGGACCGACGCTGCCTACGAGGATTATACTTACAGCGAGCTTTTGGCTATGTCCTCAGCCGAGCAAACGGTTACGGTAAGCGTGCAAAGAGCCGAGATAGGCTGCGAATATATAAGGAATATTCTTACGCTTGACGCTGACGTCCGCTCGCTTGATAAAAAAATTACCGACAGTGGCATCGAGTTTTCCGGAGAGGTGGCGTTATGCGGAGCGGCATGTGAAATTAACGAAGATAACGTAGAAAGCTACGTGCCCGTAAAATTTACCGCGCCGTTTTCGGTTACGGTGAAGCCGGGCAAGGATTTACCCTCTGATGCCGAGCTTATCGCGCGGGCTTCGGTGGTAGACGTAGAATCAACTCTTGACGCGGAGCATTTAAACGTAAAATGTTGCTTAAAGGTGGGATACCGTGTAACAAAAAACAGCACGGTAAGGCGTATGGCCGAATGTAACGACCTTGGCGGAGAGGAGTATTCCGAAAAGAAGTCGTCAATCACGGTATACTACCCTGACGATGGAGAATCTCTCTTTGATATAGCGAAGAAATTCCATACGACCGGTGCGAAAATTGCGGCGGATAACAAGCTTGCAGAGCCGACTCTTAGTTCTATGGATTCACCGGATTCGCTTTCAGGGGTAAAAAAGCTTATAATAAGGTGAAGAAAAAGGGACGTGTGCAAAAAACGCACACGTCCCACTGCATTTTGTGAATTTTGTAAATATTAATTTACGTTTGCTCAAGCCAGTTGTCACCCGACGTAACGTCAGCGGTCAGGGGGAGCGAAAGCTCGTAAGCCTTTTCCATTTGTGACTTTACTATGCTTTTGCACCTCTCGGCATCATCTAAGCTTGCCTCAATAACCAGCTCGTCGTGCACCTGCATAACTATATGGGCGTCGAGTCCCGCTTCCGTAAGGGCCTTGTCAACGTTTATCATAGCGAGCTTCATAATATCGGCCGCGGCTCCCTGTATAGGAGCGTTCATCGCGACTCTTTTCCCAAAGGCGCGTATCATTCCGTTTTGCGATTTGAGCTCGGGAATATACCTTCTTCTGCCCATCGGGGTAGCCGTGTAGCCTTTTTCCTCGGCTTCTTTAACTACGTTTGCAAGATACGCGTCGATTGACGGGTAATTATAAAGATAATTTTTAATGTATTGGGTAGCGACGGATGCTGTCGTGCCAATGTCCTTTGCAAGCGAAAAGCCGCTTATTCCGTAAACTATACCGAAGTTTACCGCCTTGGCTCTCTTTCTCATTTCTTCGTTCACGGATTCCTCAGGGACGCCAAAGACGGCTGCGGCTGTCTTTCTGTGAATATCTTCGCCTGCCTTGAACGCTTCTGTCATATTGTAATCGCCCGATATATGAGCGAGCAGACGCAGCTCTATCTGTGAGTAGTCGGCATCAATAAGAGTGTACCCCTCTTTTGCCACAAAATATCTGCGCATCTCCCGTCCCATTGCCGTTCTTATCGGAATGTTTTGCAGATTTGGGTCCGCGCTCGAAAGCCGGCCCGTCGCGGTAAGCGCTTGCTTAAATTCCGTGTGTACCCTTGAGTATTCGTCTGCTGCAAGCGGAAGCGCCGCCGCGTAGGTGCTCCTTAACTTCGTGACCTGACGGTATTCAAGCACGTCGTCTATAATAGGTGAAAAAGAGCGAAGCTCCTCAAGTGTTTCAGCATCTGTTGAATAGCCGCTTTTAGTCTTTTTCTTCTTGTAAGGTAAACCAAGGTTTACAAAAAGCACCTCTCCGAGTTGTTTTGGCGAATTAATATTAAATTCTCCGCCTGCTTGAACGTATATTCTTTCTGCAAGCTCAAGAGATAGTTTTTCAAGCGCATCGGCGAATTCAAGCATACCGGCAGAGTTTATTTTGAAGCCTACGTTTTCGATTTTTGCAAGCAGAGGAATCAGCGGCAGCTCGAGCTTTTCAAGAATATCCGTAAGTCCGTCAAAGGCGATTTTCTCGCGCATTTTTTCCTCAAGCTCCCACATAAGCTTGGGGCAAGGTGCGCCTGCATCTGTTGCTTTGTTAAGAAACGCTGAAGAGAGCGAGGGAATTGTGGGATTTGAGCCTCCGGGATTGAGTACGTAGGCGTATATCATAAGGTCGCAAAACTTTGTATTTGCGCTTGGGGTAAGACCGCCTTTTTTGAGCTTGTGCCACAGCGCTTTCCCGTCATAGCAAATAAGCTCAGCGCCTTCAAAGAAGCCCTTCAAGCTGCCAAGCTCTCCGCTGTAACGAAAGCTTCCTTCATTATTATATATATAGAGCGCTTCGTCATCCGAATATATAGCGTGTCGCTTTTCCTTAATGGATGAAAGCCTTGCTGCGTCAACCTCGCAGAACTCGCACTCTTGCGCCGCTTCGCATACCGACGGCGGAATCTCGCTTGTAGCCGAGCTTAAATGAAATTTAGCTATAAAAGAATTAAGCTCAAGCTCGGTGAATTTTTTATATAGACCGACCTTGTCAGGACCTGTATACGCAAGCTCGCAAAGCGACTTTCCGATTGGCACGTTAACGTCTATTTTTGCCAGCGCTTTTGATAAATATGCGTTATCCTTATCCCGAAGAAGCTTTTCGCGCACGCCCTTCGAAATGCGACCGTCATCAATGCTTCCGTATACTCCGTCAAGCGAGCCGAAATTTTGGATAAGAGTCGCGGCGGTTTTTTCTCCAATGCCGGCAACGCCGGGGATGTTGTCTGAGGAGTCGCCCATAAGCGCCTTCATATCAACGAGCTGTGAGGGAAGTATGCCGTATTTTTGGGAAAATTCTTCTGTGTGCATAACAAGCGTGTCCTTGTTCGTTGCGAGCAGAACGGTAATTTTGTCGTCAATAAGCTGCAAGAGGTCTCGGTCACCCGAAAGAATATAGCTTTCCGTTGGCTCTTCCGCCGCGTGCGCGAGTGACGCAACCGTGCCCTGAATATCGTCAGCCTCATAACCGACATACTCCATTACGTGTATTCCCATAAGGGTGAGGCATTCCTTCGCGTCGGGAAACTGAGAAAGAAGCTCCTCTGGGGTGGGGTGGCGGCCTTCTTTATAATGCTCGTACATTTTGTGTCGGAAGGTTGGAGCCTTCAGGTCAAAAGCAGCCACAGCGAAATCCGGCTTTATTGTATCAAGCTGCTTTGAAATAATGTTTATCATACCGTATATAGCGTTCGTATGCTTTCCGCTTTTTGTGGTAAGGGGACGAATTCCGTAAAACGCTCGGTTTATTATGCTGTTTCCGTCTATAACCAGAATTTTTTTCATTTTCCTTCCTCCGCAACAGTCGCTTTATCCGCATCCTCCTCGGTCGCATCTGTGGGTATCACAGTTGCGTCTTCTGCTGCTTTTTCAGGCGAGGACGGGTTGCTGTCCTCCTCCTTGTACGCTGCTACGTCTTCAATTGTGAGCTGATTTCCGTCATCACCATCATCGGCTGCTGTGTCAGAAAGCATCTCTCCGGATAATTCTATAACTTCAGCAACGCTTGGCGCGGGATTGATTTTGGCATCACGGGCATCGAAAAACTCGACAAGGGAGCTGACTGTCTGTGAGGGGGTGTCCTCTATAAGCTCACCGGTGAGCAAAATTCGAGAGAGTATAAAAGCGGAAAGAGAAAGGGTGAGTGCGCTTTCGTAAATGCTGTTGGAAATAACCGTGCCCCTTGCAAAATAAATTATAATTGCGGGCAGGGAGGAGTAGATGCCGACAAATGAGGAGATAAATCCGAACCCAATGTAAGCTCTCCACTTTTCACGTCCGAGTGAAAGGCGGGTTTCGTAAAGAAAAAACACAGCCGCAAGCAAATAGGATATCTGGTCAAGCGTTTTGTTTGGCGCGTTTATCGGAAGGTCTGTGCTAAAATAAAGGTAAAGCGCGTAAAAAGAAAGGAACATAACTGTGAATATGCCGTATCCGGCTCTCTTTACGCTCGAATTTTTCTCTATGAGAGCAGTAAGCACAAAATGAACTGCGCTGAAGGCTGCAAGAATCGCTGTAATAAGAACTATTACGAAAAACAGTCTTTGCGACGGTAGCTGAGCGCGCGCCGATTCGGAGGTAGCGGCAAGGTCGGCGAGCAGCTCGATAAAATTTTTAATTTGTGTAGCTTTGGCAACGAGGACGGTTATCATGAAAACAAGCGAAACCGTGACTACCCCCGTGGGAATATAAGTCGCAGGAGAAGTGAAATCCGGAATAAGCCTAAGATTTCTCCTTGCTGTGAAAATATAAGTGAAGAAAAAGACTGCACAGGCAACAGTTATATAGTCAGAAATGCCAATCAGGGTCTTTTCAGCGAAGTAGCCGGTATTGAAATTAAAATTCAAAAACAGCGCAACTGTCCTTAAAATCAATGCTGCGGTAAGCATTATGGCGAATACCGGCAGGTATAGGCCGAAAAGTTTTGCTTTGTTTTTCATTGCTTTTAGTAAAAATCCTTCATTATTATATTATATATAGGAAGCTATCCGTGGATATATGTAACTATTGTACTACAAAAATATTAACAAAGTATATACAAAGAGCCCAAAAGCAAAATTTTATGAAAAATTAATTCAAAAATATTTGTGCAAATATAACAAAAAATATGGAAAAATTTCGTGAAAAATTTTTGTTTTTTCTCCGAAAAATTTTTGAAAACCTATTGCTTTTTGATTTAACATAATGTATAATATAAAGGCTTGATATGCGTTGAAGCGGGAGGTGGCTGCCCATTGAGGCAGGAAATTTCCGTGGAGTATGTCCGATATTTAACCGGGCGAACCAAGAGTTATGCCGTTATCGGCAAATTGCGTTCTTTATCGGTTCCGTTAGCTACTGCGGATAGCTATCTGAACTGATTTTGTTGGGGTGTGTTTGATACGCCCGGCGCAATGTGAAACTTCGCCCTTCTTAAAACGGTTCGAGCAATTCGTAAATACGTAAAAGGAGGACACCCAAATGGCACAGGGAAAAATCAGAGTAAGACTCAAGAGCTACGATTCCACTATTATCGACGCCGCAGCGCAGAAAATAGTTGACGTCGCAAAGAGAAACGGAAGCAGAGTCAGCGGTCCTATTCCGCTTCCCACCGACAAGGAGATAGTAACTATTCTCAGAGCGGTGCACAAGTATAAGGACAGCCGTGAGCAGTTTGAAATGCGCACGCACAAGAGACTGATTGATATACTTGACCCCCAGCAGAAGACGGTAGAGGCTCTTATGAGCGTCGAGCTTCCTGCGGGCGTTGAGATTGAAATCAAGGCTTAACTTGGACAAGTTCCAGGGTGGGAGCTTCAAATCCCACGGAGCATAGCTCCAAAACAAAACACCACGGCCTCGTGGTCAAGTTGGCAGGACGCCAAAGGCGGAATTCACGCCTGTCAACCAATAACCTTAAGGAGGAAAAATGAAAAAAGGCATTATCGGTAAGAAGCTGGGTATGACCCAGATTTTCGACGAAAAAGGCAACGTGATACCCGTAACCCTGATTGAAGCAGGACCCTGCGTGGTAGCACAGAAGAAGACCGTCGAGAACGACGGCTATGCGGCAGTACAGCTCGCATACGAGGATGCTAAGGAAAAGCATCTCACCAAGGCGGAGCTCGGTCACTTCAAGTGCGCCGGCGTAAGCCCCAAGAAGCATCTCAAGGAATTCAGACTTGACGACGTGAGCGCATACGAAGCAGGCTCCGTGGTAACCGTCGATACCTTCGCTAAAGGCGAGAAGGTCGACATCACAGGTATCACAAAGGGACGCGGCTATACGGGCGCTATTAAAAGATGGAACCTTCACAAGCTGAGAATGACTCACGGTGTTGGTCCTGTTCACCGCCAGTCCGGTTCTATGGGTGTTATCGACCCCGCGAGAATCTTCAAGAACAAGAAGATGGCAGGTCAGTACGGTAACGAGCAGGTTACCATCCAGAATTTGTGTGTTGTTAAAATCGACGCGGAAAAGAATCTTATCGCTGTTAAGGGCGCAGTTCCTGGCGCAAAGGGCGGTATTGTGTTCCTTCGCGATTCGGTTAAAGCATAACGGAAGGAGGAATACACAATGCCTAATATTAAAGTAGTAGATATGGCGGGCAAGGAAGTTGGCGAAATCGCTCTCTCTGAGAAGGTTTTCGGCAAGGAAGTAAACGAAGCAATCCTCCATACCGCAGTAAGAGCATATCTTATGAATCAAAGACAGGGCACGCAGTCCACTCTCACTCGCTCGGAGGTATCCGGCGGCGGAAGAAAGCCCTGGAAGCAGAAGGGTACCGGTCATGCAAGACAGGGAAGCACCCGTTCTCCTCAGTGGACTCACGGCGGTATAGCTCTCGGCCCGAAGCCCCGCAGCTATCGCATAAACCTTAATAAGAGCATCAAGAGAAACGCACTTTTTGGAGCGCTTTCCTCTAAGGTAGCAAACGGCGAGATGGTCGTAGTAGACAAGATAGCGTCGGCTGAGTATAAAACCAAGAATATGGTTAATATGCTTGCGGCTCTTGGCGCACAGAAGAAGTCGCTTATCGTTCTTCCCGAGGTTGACGAGTTCGTTATTAAGAGCTGCGCAAACATTGAGGGAGTTAAGACGACTCAGTGGAATACAATCAACGTTTACGATATCCTTAACTGCGATACGTTTATCGTAGCGAAGGACGCAGTAGCGAAAATTGAGGAGGTATATGCAAGATGAAATCCTATGCAGATATCATTGTAAGACCTCTTATCACCGAAAAGAGCATGGACTCGGTTTCTGAGAAGCGTTACAGCTTCGAGGTTGCTAAGGATGCTACCAAGGCTGAAATCGCAAAGGCTGTTGAGGCTATGTTCAAGAAGACCAAGGTCGTAAAGGTCAATACTATTAATATGAAGAAGAAGCCCAAGAGATACGGTGTTCATTTCGGTTACACCGGCGAATGGAAAAAGGCTGTCGTAACTCTCTCTGAGGACTCGGCTCCCATTGCTTTCTTCGATAGCATGAACTGAGGCAGGAGGTAAGAGTAATGGCAGTTAAACAGTATAAGCCGACCACACCGTCGCGCAGAAATATGTCGAGCCCTTCTTTCGCGGAGATAACCAAGTTTACTCCCGAGAAGAGCCTCGTAACAACCAAAAAGAAGAATGCCGGAAGAAATAGCTACGGCAAAATCACCGTTCGTCACCACGGCGGCGGAAATAAGCAGAAATACAGAATCATTGATTTCAAGAGAAGTGCTGACGAAAAGGCAAAGGTAATCGGTGTCGAGTACGATCCCAACAGAACCGCTTACATTGCGCTCCTTGAGAATGAGGCGGGCAAGAAGAGCTACATCATCGCTCCCGTAGGTCTTACCGACGGTGACGTTGTTGCATCGGGCGCAGATGCTGATATCAAGCCCGGAAACGTTCTTCCCATCGCATCTATTCCTGTAGGTACAATAATTCACAACATCGAGCTTTATCCCGGTAAGGGCGCGCAGCTTGTCCGTTCCGCAGGCGCATTTGCGCAGCTTATGGCTAAGGAAAACGGTATGGCTCAGGTAAGACTTCCCTCCGGTGAGGTTCGTATCGTTCGTCTTGACTGCAAGGCAACTATCGGTCAGGTAGGAAACCTTGAACACGAAACTGTTAAGCTCGGTAAGGCCGGCAAGACTCGTCATAAGGGTATCCGTCCCACAGTTCGCGGTTCTGTAATGAACCCCTGCGATCACCCTCACGGTGGTGGTGAAGGTAAATCTCCCGTAGGCCGTCCCGGACCTGTTACTCCTTGGGGTAAGCCTGCTCTCGGTTACAAGACGAGAAACAAGAAGGCAAGAACCAACAAATTCATTGTTAAGCGCAGAAACGCTAAGTAATTGAAGAAGGAGATTAACAATGAGCAGAAGCTTAAAGAAAGCACCCTACGTTGAAAAGAAGCTTTTCGACCGTATCGTAGCTATGAATGAAAAGAATGAGAAAAAGGTGCTCAAGACCTGGTCCCGTTGCTCCACTATATTCCCTGAGTTTGTAGGACACACTATCGCCGTTCACGACGGTAGAAAGCACGTTCCTGTATACGTAACAGAGGATATGGTAGGACACAAGCTTGGCGAATTTGCACTTACCCGTACCTTTAAGGGTCATTCGGGCTCAAAAACATCGAACAACTAAGAAATAAATCGCAATAAGCGAGAGGAGGCAATTCCATAATGGAAGCAAAGGCACATCTTAAATATGTGAGAATTTCTCCGCGCAAAGTTAAGATTGTACTTGACCTTATCAGAGGCAAGGATACAAATACAGCTATGGCTATCCTTAAGAATACTAATAAGATAGCTTGCGAATCTCTTATCAAGCTTTTGAAGAGCGCGGTAGCAAATGCAGAACACAATTTCAACATGGACGCTGGAAACCTCTATGTTTCTGAATGCTTCGTATGCCCCGGACCCACGCTTAAGAGGGTTCAGCCCAGAGCACAGGGCAGAGCGTTCCAGATTCTCAAGAGAACCAGCCACGTAACACTTGTAGTAAAAGAGAAGGAGGTAGGCTAACGATGGGACAGAAGGTAAATCCCCACGGTCTTCGTGTGGGCGTTATTAAAAACTGGGATTCCAGATGGTTTGTCGGCGACAAGGATTTCGGCGACACGCTCGTATCTGACCACAAGATAAGAGAATATATCAAATCGAAGCTCCAGGGCGCAGGCGTTCCCAGAATTGAAATCGAGCGCGACGCAGCACGCGTAAGAGTATTCATCCAGTGCGCGAAGCCCGGTCTTGTAATAGGACACCACGGCGCAGAAATCGAAAAGCTCAGAGCAGAGCTTGAGGCAATGGTTGGCCGCCCCGTAGTAGTAAACGTAATCGAAATCAAAAATCCCGATATCAATGCTCAGCTCGTTGCAGAGTCCATCTCCGCGCAGCTTGAGAAGAGAGTTTCCTTCCGCCGCGCAATGAAGCTTGCTATTGGCAGAACCATGCGTCTTGGCGTTAAGGGTATCAAGGTTGCTTGCTCCGGACGTCTTGGCGGCGCTGAAATCGCACGCACCGAGCACTACCATGAGGGAACTATTCCGCTTCAGACACTAAGAGCAGACATTGATTACGGTTTCTTTGAGGCTAATACCACCTATGGTAAGATTGGCGTTAAGGTTTGGATTTATAAGGGCGAGGTTCTCGCAGAGAACGGCGTTTCCAAGAGATCCGAGCGTCCCGAAAGACGCCAGAGAAGAAACGACAATAACCGCCGCCCGAACAATAGGGACGGTCGCCGTGACGGTCGTTCTTTCAGAAAGAACACAGAGGAGGGCAATAAGTAATGTTGATGCCTAAGAGAGTTAAGCACAGACGCGTTCAGCGCGGACGTCTTAAAGGTAAAGCCCTTCGCGGTAACACTGTATCCCACGGTAGCTTTGGCCTTATGGCTACTGAGCCCGCTTGGATTACTTCAAACCAGATAGAAGCTGCCCGTATTGCTATGACCAGATACGTAAAGCGTGGCGGTAAGGTTTGGATAAAAATATTCCCTGATAAACCTATCACGGAAAAGCCTGCTGAAACTCGAATGGGTTCCGGTAAGGGATCGCCTGAGTATTGGGTAGCTGTTGTTAAGCCCGGACGCATTATGTTCGAGATGGACGGCATTACCGAGGAGCAGGCGAGAGAAGCTATGCGTCTTGCATCTCACAAACTTCCCATAAAGTGCAAGTTTGTTAAGAAGGAAGACGTAGAAACAACGGAGGAGGCTTAAGCAAATGAATGCAAAAGAACTTAGAGAAATGACTGTCGAGCAGCTCAATTCTAAGCTCGGCGAGCTCAAAGAAGAACTCTTCAATCTTCGTTTCCAGCTTGCAATCAATCAGCTTGACAGACCTCACAAAATCACAGAAGTTAAGCATGACATTGCTCGCGTGATGACTGTTCTTCGCGAGAAGAATGCATAATGGGAGGAAATGAAAATGACTGAAACTCGTGAGCTTAGAAAAGTAAGAGTTGGAAAAGTAGTAAGCGATAAGATGGATAAGACCATCGTCGTTGCTATTGAGGACAACGTTCGTCACCCCAAGTACGGCAAGATTATCAAGAGAACCGTTAAGATTCACGCACACGACGAGAAGAACGAGTGCGGCATCGGCGATAAGGTTGCAGTAATGGAAACAAGACCGCTCTCAAGAACAAAGAGATGGCGCCTTGTTGAAATAGTCGAAAAGGCAAAATAATTTAAAAGTCACTAAACCAGTAGGCAGGTTAAAGGCTTGCCGAAAAAGGAGGAAAAAACAGTGATTCAGCAGCAATCGTTAATGAAAGTCGCAGATAACACCGGTGCAAAAGAGCTTATGTGCATCAGAGTACTCGGCGGCTCAGGACGTCGCTATGCAAGTATCGGTGATATTGTTGTGTGTGCAGTTAAAAAGGCAGCACCGGGCGGCGTTGTTAAAAAAGGTGATGTTGTTAAAGCAGTTGTAGTCAGAACTGTTAAGGAAACACGCCGTGCAGACGGTTCTTACATCAAGTTTGATGAGAACGCTGCAGTTATTATAAAAGAAGATAAGACCCCGAGGGGCACACGTATCTTTGGCCCTGTTGCCAGAGAGCTTCGCGAGCATGATTTTACAAAAATTATGTCGCTTGCCCCCGAAGTACTTTAATTCACAAGGAGGATAATGAAAATGGCAAAGCTTCATGTTAAAAGAGATGATACCGTCGTTGTTATCTCCGGTGATTCCAAGGGTACTCGCGGAAAGGTCATTGCGGCATCTCCCGAGGAGGGCAAGGTTATTGTCGCAGGCGCAAACATCGTATCAAAGCACACTAAGGCTCGCAAGCAGGGTGACAACTCTGCTATAATCAAGACCGAGGGCGCAATCTACGCATCCAAGGTTCAGCTCGTATGCCCTAAGTGCGATAAGGGTGTTCGCACCAAAGCTAAGATAGTTGACGGCAAAAAAATTCGTATCTGCGCTAAGTGCGGCGCAGAAATATAAGAGGAGGAGTTCAAAATGTCTAGATTTTCTGAAAAATATAAGAACGAAGTAGCTCCTGCTCTTATGCAGAAGTTCGGTTATTCTTCGGTAATGCAGATTCCGAAGTTCAACAAGATCGTTATCAACGTAGGTGCAGGCGATGCAAAGGAAAATTCCAAGGTTATCGACAAGATAATCGAGGAAATCACCCTCATCTCCGGCCAGCAGGCAGTTCCCACCTACGCGCACAAATCAATCGCTAACTTCAAGCTCCGCGAGGGAATGAAGATTGGCGTTAAGGTTACTCTTCGCGGTGAGAGAATGTTTGAGTTTATGGATAAGCTCTTCAGCTTCGCTCTTCCCCGCGTACGTGACTTCAAGGGAATCAACCCCAACGGATTTGACGGAAGAGGAAACTATGCGCTCGGTCTTAAAGAGCAGCTTATTTTCCCTGAAATCGAGTATGATAAGGTTGACAAGATTCGCGGTATGGACATCGTTTTCGTAACCACCGCTAATACCGACGAAGAAGCAAAAGAGATGCTCAAGCTTATGGGCGCTCCCTTTGCTGAGAGTAATTAAGGAGGAACTAAAATGGCTAAGAAGGCAATGATACTTAAGCAGCAGAAGGAACCCAAGTTCTCTACTCGCGCTTACAACAGATGCAAAATCTGCGGTAGACCTCACGCCTACCTCCGTAAGTACGGAATTTGCCGTATCTGCTTCCGTGAGCTCGCATACAAGGGCGAGATTCCGGGCGTAAGAAAGGCATCCTGGTAATTCATATTTCGAGAAATTAAGTTCTCTCTAAACTATCGGCAGGAAAATTCAATAAGACCCTTGTATGAGCGGTGCTTTGGGTTTTAACCGCCGATATGCCGCCGCGGCTCGCCGTGGCAGCAAGAAAAACAAACTTGCATATAGGAGGATAAAATAATGCAAATTTCAGACGTAATTGCAGACATGCTTACCAGAATCAGAAATGCAAACGACGCTAAGCATGAAACTGTAGACATTCCCGCATCCAACCTCAAGAAGTCTATCGCTGAGATTCTTCTTGAAGAGGGATTTATCAAAAACTTCCAGATCGTTGAAGACGGCAAGCAGGGCATAATCAGAGTAACTCTCAAATATGTAGAGGGCAAGCAGAAGGTTATTCACGGTCTTAGAAGAGTATCCAAGCCCGGTCTTCGTATCTACTCTAACTGCGAAGATATGCCCAAGGTAATGAACGGTCTCGGTATCGCAATCGTTTCCACCTCGAAGGGCGTTATGACCGACAAGAAGGCAAGACTTGCTAACGTCGGCGGCGAAATCCTCGCTTTCGTATGGTAATAAAGGGGAGGTAGATTGTAATGTCAAGAATTGGAAGAGCACCTATCGCGGTTCCCGCGGGTGTAACAGTAACAATTGCAGACGGTAACGTAGTTACTGTCAAGGGTCCTCTTGGTGAGCTCACTCAGCAGTTTGCTGCTGCTCTCACTATAGCACAGGAGGGTGACACTCTCACCGTAACCCGCCCCAACGACGAAAAGGAAAACCGTGCGCTTCACGGTCTTACCAGAACGCTGCTTAACAACATGGTTGTTGGCGTTAAGGATGGCTTTGCAAAAAAGCTTGAAATCGTCGGCGTTGGATACAGAGTAGAAAAGCAGGGCGCCAAGCTCGTTCTCGGTCTTGGTTATTCCCACCCCGTCATCTTCGAGGAGAAGGACGGAGTTAAGTTCGAGGTTCCCGATAACACGACTATAATCGTTAAGGGTATCGATAAGCAGGCTGTAGGTCAGATGGCTGCGGTTATCAGATCCAAGAGACCTCCTGAACCCTATCTTGGTAAGGGTATTAAGTATTCCGGTGAAAGAATTCGCCGCAAGGCCGGAAAAACCGGTAAGTAATGAAAGGAGATTAGTAATATGGTTAAGAGAACTGACAGCAACTTGCAGCGTCTTAAAAGACATAAGAGAGTTCGCGGTAAGATTTCGGGCACTCCGGAAAGACCCCGTCTCGCTGTATATCGCTCCAACGCTAACATCTCGGCTCAGATTATCGACGACGTTAACGGCGTAACACTCGTTTCCGCCAGCACCTACGAGCGTGATTTTGAAGGACTTGGCTCCAACAAGGAAGCAGCTCGCAAGGTTGGCAACACTCTCGCAAAGAGAGCACTTGAAAAAGGCATTTCCGCAGTAATATTTGACCGCGGTGGCTACATTTATCACGGACGTGTATCAGAATTAGCAGAAGGCGCAAGAGAAGGCGGCCTCAACTTCTAATCGCTGGTTTATACACTGTTTCACACAAAGAAACATTCTATAAGGAGACAAACAATGGCAAAAAACATTAATGCAGCTGAGCTTGATCTTCAGGAACAGCTTGTAGTATTAAACCGTGTTTCCAAGACCGTAAAGGGCGGGCGTATCGCTCGTTTTGCAGCTATCATGGTAGTAGGCGACGGAAATGGACACGTAGGCTACGGCCTCGGAAAAGCAGCCGAGGTTCCCGATGCAATCCGCAAGGGAATTGAGGATGCAAAGAAAAATATGATCAAGGTATCCCTTCAGGGATCCACGATTCCTCACGAGGTAATCGGTGAGTACGGCGCAGGAAGAGTTCTTCTTAAGCCCGCAGCTCCCGGTACCGGTATTATAGCAGGCGGTACCGTTCGTACCATTCTTGCTCTTGCCGGAATAAAGAACATCCGCGCAAAATGTCTTCGCTCCACCAACCCCACAAACGTAGTTAAGGCTACCTTTGAGGGACTTAAGGCGCTCAAGACTGCTGAAGAGATTGCTGCTCTTCGCGGAATAAGCGCGGAAGACGTAAAGGCATAAGGGGGTAACACAAATGGAAAACGTTAAGGTTACACTCGTAAAAAGCCTTATTGCTTGTAAGCACGCTCAGGTTGCAACCGCAAAGTCGCTTGGACTCAAAAGACCCGGTGACTCTACAGTTCTTGCTTCCAACGCGGCAAACCTCGGCAAAATAAAAGTAATTTCACACCTTGTTAAGGTTGAAACCGTTTAATCGGAATTGAAAGGAGGATAAAAAATGAAGCTCCATGAACTTTCACCCGCGGAAGGCTCCGTAAAGGAGAACTACCGTAAGGGCAGAGGCGCAGGTTCCGGCAACGGAAAAACGGCAGGTAAAGGTCATAAGGGTCAGAACGCTCGCTCCGGCGGTGGTGTAAGACCCGGTTTTGAGGGCGGACAGCTTCCGCTTTACAGAAAACTTCCGAAAAGAGGTTTTAATAACTACAGATTCGGAAAGAAGTATGCGATAATCAACGTTCAGTCTTTAAACAAGTTTAATGACGGCGAGGTAGTTGACTCCGCAGCTCTTCTTTCAGCGGGCATAATTAACAACGTTTTTGACGGTGTTAAGGTGCTTGGCGAGGGAGAGATTGCAAAGAAACTTACCGTTAAAGCCACAGTTTTCTCGGCTAGCGCAAAGGAGAAGATTGAAGCAGCAGGTGGAAAGACTGAGGTGGTATAAATGCTTCAGACTTTAAAGAACGCATGGAATACAAAAGAAATCAGAAGTAAAATTCTCTTTACGCTTTTCATTCTGTTACTTTACCGTATAGGTACAGTAATACCCGTTCCTTTCGTAGAAGCAAACCAATTTGCCTCAACCTTTAGCGGCACAATCCTGGATTATATGAACATCCTTTCGGGTGGTGCTCTGGGAACGGCAACGCTTTTTGCTCTCGGTGTTTCACCTTACATTAACGCATCAATTATTATTCAGCTTCTTGCTGTCGTATTTCCAAAGCTCGGAGAGCTTGCTAAGACCGACAAAACGAAGATGAATTTCATTACAAGAATAACAACGGTTATCCTTGCAATAGTAACGGCCATCGGATATTACTTCCTTCTTAAGAACAGCGGCTCGCTTACAAACGCCGCAACTAAGGGCGAGGGTCCGGTTTGGTGGCTTTACGCAATCGTAATCGTCGCTTGCTATTGCGCGGGCGCATCGGTTATTATGTGGCTTGCAGAGCGCATTAACGAGAACGGTATAGGCAACGGTATCTCCTTGATACTCTTTGCGAACATTATCGCGTCTATTCCCTCTATGGCAATAAACCTCGTAAGCCTCGTGATAGATACCTATCAGTACAGTGAAAAGGCTTGGCTCTACGGAATTATCTCCACCGTATTCGCACTTGTGCTGGTTGCAGCAGTGGTAGCGCTTATAGTCTTCGTTATCTACATTACCGGCTCTGAGAGAAGAATTTCGGTAAGATACGCAAAGCAGATAAGAGGTAGAAAGATGTACGGCGGTCAAAACCAGAATCTTCCTATCAAGCTTAATATGACGGGCGTTATGCCTATCATATTTGCAAGCTCCATAGTTTCACTAGTTCCTACCATTCTTGCTCTTTGCAGCGTAACGGAGGAAACGAAGGGCTTCTGGGGCGGCGTGTCAAGATTCTTGGCAGCTGACGGTTGGTTCTATCCCGTATCGCTCTTCCTTTTGATTATTGCATTCGCGTATTTCTATACGCAGATAACCTTCGATCCCATCGAGGTTTCTAACAGAATCAAGAATCAGGGCGGTACGATAGCAGGTATAAGACAGGGAAGACCCACGTCCGACTTTATAAGAAACGTACTTAACAAAGTAACTCTTGTCGGCGCTCTTTTCCTTGGCTTCATCGCAGTTCTTCCCGTCGTGGCAGGACCTCACTGCATACAACATATACTCAGATGGATAATGAACGGCTCCGACCTTGCGCTTGAAGCTGCAAAATACGCTGCAACCGCCGGTATGGAAAGCTACGCAACCATCATCGAGAATCAGATAGAAAGCACGGTTCAGGGCTTGACGAGCACCTTCACCTTCGGTGGAACTACTCTTCTTATCCTTGTCGGTGTTGTTCTTGAAACATTCAGAGAGCTTGAAGCTCAGCTCACTATGCGTAATTACAAGGGATTCCTTTAATGCCCTGTAAGTGATTTTGCTGAAAGCAAGAAGGCGATGTTATGAAAATAATTTTTCTTGGTGCTCCCGGCGCCGGAAAGGGTACTCAGGCTGATAAAACCTCAAGAAGACTCGGTATACCGACGATTTCCACAGGCGTTATAATCAGAGAAGCTATCAAAAACGGCACTGAAATGGGGCTTAAAGCCAAAAAATTTATCGAGCAGGGCGCGCTCGTTGATGACGGTGTAGTAATCGAAATCATAAAAGAGCGTCTTTCAAAATCGGACTGTGGCAACGGATTCATCCTTGACGGGTTTCCCCGCACGGTACCGCAGGCAGAAGCGCTTGATGCGATGGGCATTACCCTTGACAGAGTAATTTCTATCGAGGTGCCCGATTACGTGATTGAAAATAGAATGGAAGGCAGGCGTGTGTGCGCTTCTTGCGGCGCGACATATCACTTGACCGACCATCCCTCGCGTGACGGCAAAAGCTGCGACAGTTGCGGAACCGAGCTTACGACCAGAGCGGACGACGTTCCCGAGGTTGTAAAATCCCGTCTTGCAGTGTATCACGAGCTTACCGAGCCGCTCAAAGAGTACTATCTCAAAAAGGGATTGCTCAAAACGGTAGACGGTAACGGCAGCGTTGAACAAACCTCTCTACGTACCGTAGAGGCAATCGGTGTTTAAGCTATGATAATAGTTAAGAATTCCGAACAAATAATTCTGATGAAGAAGGCGGGTGTCATAACGGCAGAGGCTCTCTGCGTTGCCCGTGAGTTGATAAAACCCGGTATTTCCACCAAGGAAATAGACACAAAAATCAGACGCCATATTGAAAAATGCGGCGCAACGCCTTCCTTCCTCGGATACGGCGGCTTCCCCGGAAGCGCATGTATCTCAATAAACGATGAGGTCATACACGGAATACCCTCGGATAAGGTAATTTTAAAAGAGGGTGATATTGTAAAGATTGACGTCGGGGCTCGCTACCGCGGCTATAATGGCGACAGTGCAAGAACCTTTCCTGTCGGCAAGGTAAGCGATGAGGCCTTGAAGCTGATTTCCGTCACTGAAAGAAGCTTCTTCGAAGCGATGAAATTCGCAAAAGCGGGAAACCGTATCGGAGACGTTGGCAATGCAGTTGAAAGTTTCGTCATTTCAAATGGCTTCTCTGTTGTGAGAGATTATGTGGGTCACGGCGTAGGAGCGGCGCTGCACGAAGAACCGGAAATACCGAATTTCGGTAGAGCCGGAAGAGGTGCGCGCTTGTATTCGGGAATGACTCTCGCAATAGAGCCGATGGTAAATGCCGGCGAGGCGGGTGTCAAAGTAAAAAAAGACGGCTGGACGGTTGTAACGCTTGACGGTAAGCTTTCGGCTCACTATGAAAACAGCGTGCTTATAACCGACTCCGACTCAATAATATTAACCGATGCAGGCACAGAGTAAACTGCTAAAGGAGGGATTTTTCTGCCTAAGAATGATTTGATTGAATTTGAAGATTGCAAGGTAGTCGAAGCACTTCCGAACACAGTCTTTAAAGTAAAGCTTCCAAACGGCCACATTGTGACCGCGACAATATCCGGAAAGCTTAGAATGAATTATATCAAGATTCTCGTAGGAGATACGGTAACGGTTGAGGTTTCACCCTATGACATCTCAAAGGGACGTATCACCTGGAGAAAGAAGTAATAATTTCTGAAAGGTAAGGTATTAAAAATGAAAGTTAAGCCTTCCGTCAAAAGAATCTGCGAAAAGTGTAAGATCATTAAAAGACACGGTAAAATAATGGTCATCTGTGAAAATCCGAAGCATAAGCAGCGTCAGGGCTGATAGCTTTGGTTTAACAGAACGCAATTCAGACGACATTAAATTTAAAAAGGAGTATATATCGAAATGGCTCGTATAGCTGGTGTTGATATTCCAAACAACAAGCGCGTAGAAATCGCGCTGACATACATTTACGGTATCGGTCTCAAGAGCTCTAAGGACATCCTTGCAAAGACGGGTGTTAATCCCGACACACGCGCAAAGGATCTTACTGAGGCTGAGATCGCGGCTCTTCGTGACGAAATTGAAGCAAACTATCGCGTAGAAGGTGATCTTCGCCGTGAGGTTGCTCTCAATATCAAGAGCCTTGTTGAAATCAATTGCTATCGCGGTATCAGACACAGAAAGGGTCTTCCCGTAAGAGGTCAGCGTACCAAGACTAACGCAAGAACAAGAAAAGGTCCCGCAAAGACCATAGCTAACAAGAAGAAGTAAGGAGTGAAGCAGAATGGCAGTAGCAAAGAAAATCGTTAAAAAGCGCCGCGAGCGCAAGAACGTTGAAAAAGGCGTAGCGCACATTCGTTCTACCTTCAATAACACGATAGTTTCCATCACCGATATGCAGGGTAACGTTATTTCCTGGGGCACAGCAGGCGAAATGGGCTTCAAGGGCTCTAAGAAATCCACCCCCTACGCAGCACAGACCGCGGCAGAGCACGCAGGAAAGATTGCTGTTGATAACGGTATGAAGACTGTAGAGGTTCTCGTAAGAGGTCCCGGAGCAGGCCGTGAGTCCGCTATTCGCGCGCTCGCAACTGCAGGACTTGAGATTACAATGATTAAGGACGTAACACCGATTCCTCATAACGGTTGTCGTCCTCCTAAGCGCAGACGCGTTTAATATCTAGGGAGGTAAATGTAAAATGGCAAGATATACAGGACCTAACTGTAAGATGTGCCGCCGTGAAGGCTGCAAGCTCTATCTCAAGGGCGAGCGTTGCACTAACGGTAAGTGCGCATTCGATCATAGAAGCGCTGCTCCCGGTCAGCACGGCGCGGCTCGCAAAAAGGTCGGAGAATACGGCAAGCAGCTTCGTGAGAAGCAGAAGGCAAGACGTTACTACGGCGTTCTTGAAGGACAGTTCAAGCACTACTACGAAATGGCTGAAAAGATGGACGGTATCACAGGTGCAAACCTTCTTACCCTTCTTGAAAGACGCCTTGACAACGTAGTTTACAGAATGGGTATGGCAGCATCCAGAAAGGAAGCTCGTCAGCTTGTTCTTCACGCGCACTTTACCCTTAACGGAAAGAAGGTAACCATTCCCTCTATACTTGTTAAGGCAGGTGACGTTATAGCTGTTAAGGAAACCAGTAAGGAAAGCGTTAAGATAAAGGCTCTTGCAGAGCAGATGGCAACTCAGGCAACTCCCAAGTGGCTTGAAAACGATGCAAAGAACCTTCTTACAAAGGTAGTAGCTCTTCCCGCAAGAGATGATATCGATTTCGAGTTTGAAGAGCAGCTCATAGTCGAGCTCTATTCTAAGTAATCCCTCCGATACGAAGCGAAAGAAATATGAAGGTATAGCTTTCATATTCTTCGCATCATATCAGTTTATAAAAGTTTAAAAAACACAAGAAAAAACAGGAGGTATTTTATAATGATGAACGCAATAGAGAAGTTTAATATTACCGCAACAGACGTTTCGGAGAACGAAAGCTGCGCAACTCTCGTAGTAGAACCCCTCGTTAGAGGCTACGGTATTACCCTTGGCAATTCTCTTCGCAGAGTTCTTCTTTCTACTCTTCCGGGTTATGCTGCAACAAGCATTAAAATAGACGGCGTGCTTCACGAAATCTCCGCGTGCAACGGAGTAAAGGAGGACGTTCCGGAAATCGTGCTTAACGTGAAGGGAATTGTTGCAAAGCTTGAGTGCGAGGGTCCTAAAACCGTCGTTATCGACGTAAACGGTCCTGCAAACGTAACAGCAGGTGACATTATTCCCGATGCAGACGTTACGGTGCTTAACCCCGAACATCACATTTGCACGGTAAGCAACGGCGCTCGTTTCTATATGGAAATCACTTTTGACGAAGGTCGCGGATATGCCCCCTCCGATGTTAACAAGCAGAATTACCTTGCGAGCGTAGGCGCAAACGTAGGCGCTCCTATCGGTCTTATTTTCGTTGACTCTATATTCACACCTGTATACAAGGTTGAATATAACGTTGAAAATACCCGCGTAGGTAACAGCATAGACTACGATAAACTTACAATAAAGGTTCAGACAAACGGAACTATAGCTGCCAAGGAGGCAATATCACTCGCCGCCAAGGTTCTCAACGAGCACCTCAAGCTCTTTATCGATATGTCCGACGAAGCAAAGAATAAGGAAATCATGGTCGAGAGAGCTGAAGTTAAGAAAGAAAAAGTCTTGGAGATGACCATTGAGGAGCTTGACCTGTCCGTACGTAGCTTCAACTGCTTGAAGCGTGCGGGCATTGATACGGTCGAAGATTTGATAGATCGCACCGAGGAAGATATGATGAAGGTTCGCAATCTTGGTCGTAAGTCACTCGAGGAAGTAATTCAGAAGTTGAATTCTTTGGGCCTTGGCTTGAAGAAGGACGAAGAATAAGAATTAGGAGGAAACATACATGAGAAAGCTTGGCAGAACAACTGCACAGCGCAAGGCTATGCTCAGAGGAATGGTAACTCTTCTTCTTGAAACAGGTAAGATTGAAACTACCTATACAAGAGCACAGGAGGTTTCCGCAAAGGCTGACGAGATGATCACCCTCGGTAAGAAGGGCGACCTCGCATCCTACAGAGCAGCACTTGCTTACATCACCAAAGAGGATGTAGCTAAAAAAGTATTCTCCGTTATCGCTCCTGCTTATGCAGAGGTAAACGGCGGTTATACACAGGTTTATAAGATGGGCCCCCGTCGCGGAGACGGAGCTGAAACCGCAATCGTAAAGCTCGTAGCTGTTAAGGCTGCGGCTGAAGACGAGAGCAAATAAATTAAAATATAAAAACGGATAGGGCTTGCAGGCTCTATCCGTTTTTTATTGTGTCGAGAAATAACGCAAAATGCGTGAAGCAGTGAAGATAATTATTCTTCGCTCTCGGGTTTTCTACTTTCTCTTGCGTGCTTTTCTCTCAGTATCTCAACGTTTTTCTCTACCGCCCTTTTATGAAGCGGATACCAAAACCACAAAACTAGCGCCAAAGCGCCAAATCCCACGGCAGGCACAAGGGTGGAAATATTAAAAATTCCCTCAAGCACCCCTCGGTCAAACGCTGTTTCTTGACTGTAACCGATAATGGAAAGCAGAATTCCGGAAATTCCCGCCGCGGCAGCCTGACCGAGCTTTCTCGCAAAGGAGTACATAGCGTATATAGAGCCGTCCTGTCTTATACCGTTTTTGATTTCGGAGTAGTCTATAACGTCGGTTATCAAAGCCCAAGACACCATAGTGAAAATGCCAAGTCCAAGCCAGGAAACAAGGTTGATTCCTATATATACCCACACGTTCTCAGGCCTTACGAAAAACAGCAAAATGCATACGCCTGCGGCAAGAAGGTTTGCCACAACGCTTATTTCAGCCTTTCCGAATTTTCTCGCAAGCGGCTTCGCAAATGCGGCAGCTCCAAGCATACCAAACAGCATAGCAAACGTAGATATAGACTGGGCTGTTGCGTTGTTATAGTAGTTTGGATATACATAATTAGCCATTGATTGCATAGTAAGCTGAGCAGTAAGCATTAGCACTGATGCAACGATTATGGAAAGCAGCGCGCGGTTTTTTGCGGCATTTTTTAAAACAGTACCGAAAGTATGATGCTCGTGCTCAACTGTGGGCGGCGTCACCCTCTCCGTTACGAGAAAGTAGCATAACAGATAGCATATTACGGCAAGAGCCGAAAAAATACCGGCAATAACGGTAAATTTATACCCGCTTAAGATAGTTTGTCCCTCTACGGTGTTGTAGGCGAAAAGCGGAACGCCAACACCCACTATAACGCCGGCAAGCGTGCTTCCGACACTGCGAAAGGTTGAAAGCGATTGCCTGTCCTCAGGCTCTCGCGATATAGCTGACGCCATCGAGCCGTAGGGAATATTAATAGAGGTATAAAAAATCGAGCCCCATAGAATATAAGTTACGAAAAGCCAAAGTATCTTAAACCACATAGCTCTATCTGCAAATGAGCTTTGATATATAAGAAAGGACGCAATGGCAACGGGGGCGCACATTCTGAGTATCCATGGCTTGAATTTTCCCACACGCGTCACGCGTGATTTGTCACAAATTCGCCCCATCGCAATGTCGGTAAAAGCGTCAACAAATCTTGCGCTCATCATAGCAATTCCAACCACGAAGGCGGATATGCCCATAACGTCCGTATAAAATTTCAAAAGAAAGCTTGCGGAAAGTATAAAGGTAAAATCGTTTCCGAAATCTCCAAAAAGATATCCAAGCTTGTCTTTTATTCCAAAAGGGGCTACACCCCTCGAAATATCTTTCATAACAAAACCTTTCATATTTGCTTTAAGACTATTTTGTATCATTATCGGTATTTTATTACAAACAGAAAACGAAAGGTTGAATTTTCACAAAACATAAAGAAAAACGCACGGTCACCCGTGCGTTTTATTATATCAAACCATAAGCTCCGAAATAAGCTCTGTGAGCTCAAGGGGGTCGTCAATTGCAACTCCGCCTATAAGGCAAGCCTCGGAGTAAAGGATTTTTGCATATTTTCTAAGCTTTTCCTTGTCGTCGGTGAAAAGAGCCTTAAGTCTTTGTGCAATCGGATGCGCCGCGTTTATTTCAAGCACGACGTTCGCTTTTGGCGCGTCCTCCTCAGCTCCCGGCATTCTCTTGAGAACCTTCTCCATTTCGACAGAAAGCTCGCCTTCGCTCGAAAGGCAAACGGGGTGCTTTTTAAGCGTGTTCGTAAATCTGACTGCCGAAACCTTTCCAATACTGTCCTTCATATAGGAAAGAAGCTCCTCTGAACTCTCGTTTTCCTTTTTGATAGCTGCCTTTTCCTCGTCTGTCGAAATATCAAGCGCCTCTGCGGTAACGCTCTTAAACTCCTTGCCACCGTACGTGCCAAGCACCTTGAGGGCAAACTCATCAACGTCGTCGGTGAGATAAAGCACCTCGTAGCCCTTTTCCTTGACTGCCTCTACCTGAGGCAGCATCTCTATTCTTTCAATGCTCTCGCCAGAAGCGTAATAGATTGACTTCTGCTCGTCGGAGAGGGAAGAGGTGTACTCCTTTAGGGAAACGTATTTCTTTTCCTTTGACGAGCGGAAGAGAATAAGGTCCTGTAATATATCCTTGTGCATTCCATAGTCCGAGTAAAGACCGAATTTAAGCTGAACTCCGAACGCATCAAAGAATTTTTCATATTTCTCTCTGTCCGTGCTCATCATCTTCTCAAGCTCGGTTTTTATTTTTTTCTCAATAGCCTTTGATATAACCTTGAGCTGCCTGTCGTGCTGAAGCATTTCGCGGGAAATATTGAGCGAGAGGTCGGATGAATCCACAAGACCCTTTACAAAGCTGAAATAGTCGGGCAAAAGGTCGGCGCACTTTTCCATTATCATAACGCCGGAGGAATAAAGCTCAAGGCCCTTTTCATAGTCCTTTGTGTAGTAGTTATATGGCGCGTGAGAGGGAATAAACATAAGCGCCGTGTAAGTAGCCGTACCCTCGGATTTTTGAGTTATAACCTTTGCGGGAGCCTCGTAGTCGTAGAACTTCTCTGAATAGAAATTCTTGTATTCCTCGTCGGAAACCTCGCTCTGCGCCTTTTTCCAGATTGGAACCATGCTGTTGAGTGTTTCAACCTTCGTCACGTCCTCATACTCGTTTTCCGTACCCTCTTTTTTCTCCTTGCGGGTAACCGACATCTTTATAGGATATCTTATATAATCCGAGTACTTCTTGACAAGTCCGCGGAGCTTATATTCCTCAAGGAATTCGGAGTATTTCTCGTCGTCCGTATCCTCCTTTATATGAAGGATAATCTCCGTGCCGAAGCTCTCCTTATCGCATTCGTCAACGGTGTATCCGTCAACACCGGATGACTCCCAAACGCTTGCCGTGTCCTCTCCGTATTGCTTCGAGCGCACGGTTATTTTGTCTGCAACCATAAATGCTGAATAAAAGCCTACGCCAAACTGACCTATAATGTCAACGCTCTCGCCCTGGTCGTTATCACGCTTAAAATCAAACGAACCGCTTTTTGCAATAGTTCCAAGGTTTTTCTCAAGCTCTTCATTTGACATTCCGCAGCCGTTGTCGGAAATCGTCAAAGTACGGGACGCTTTGTCTGCCTCTATCCAAATGGCGTAGTCGCTCTGCTTTATTGAAATTGACGTGTCGGTCAGAGATTTAAAATAAAGCTTGTCAATAGCGTCGCTTGCATTTGATATGAGCTCGCGAAGAAATATCTCCTTATGAGTATAAATTGAGTTTATCATCATGTCAAGCAGCTTTTGTGATTCGGTTTTGAATTGCTTTTTCTTCATTATTATATATAACCTCTTTTCATTGTTTTTTTGTTAGCACTCGCGCTTCGCGAGTGCTAACAGTATTATATCACGGGTAGACTCCTTTGTCAATAGAAATGCAAGAAATTTTTGGAAATACCACTATAGTGAGTATGGCAATTTTGCACAAAAAGAATACAGTATAGTTGTTGTTTTTGTAGTTTACTCCCATTTTGAAAAAATCTTGAGAAAATTAAAAAAAGGGGTTGACAAATCGAAACAATTGAGGTATAATAGACGAGCTGACCGCGAGAAGCGGGAAGCACTTGATCATTGAAAATTGAACAACAAGAAAGAATCTGAGCACTGAAAAGTGCAGAGGAATCTCGTTAATAACACATTGAGAAAGAATA
>JAZORD010000033.1:0-32428 GCA_045656445.1 Eubacteriales bacterium
TATTTTACAACCAAATTAAAATCCGTATAAAAAGGCTGCCTCAAACGCTTTTTGTTTTGCACTTGGGGCAGCCCTATTTCTTTTTAGCCGTGTATAATCAATCTATTTCAATAATATTTCCGGTTTTGCTGTCTATTTCAATTTCAAGAACGTTATTTACTCCATTGTATACGTCCAAAACGTATATATAGCGTGCGTTCTTGATTCTGCCTTCTACTTCGAGTTCCTTCTCAACTCTGTAGACCTCAATTTTTTCTGCACCGTTGGGATATTTATCGGTAAGATGCTCAATCGCTATTTCCTTCGCTTGCTCTGCGGTATAATTCATATTATCCTTAGCATTGCTTAAAATTGGTATTCCAATCGCACAAGCTATACCTATAGCAAGAACAATTACCGAGCAACAAACAATCAACAGTATCTTCAAGGTGTCCTTTTTCCAATAAGTTTTCATTGCCTTCTTAACGGTTTCTCTTTCCGCCGTATTGGTAGCACCTTCGTTCTTAACATTAGTTAAGATGCCATTGATATCATTTGCTTTCTTCATTTCGCTGCGTACAAACTCCGTTTCCTCGGGGCTCGCAGTTCCGTTTAAAAATTTCTGATAAGCTTTTTCGAAATCCATATAAATTCTCCTTTTCATTTATTATTTTCAACGAGGTCATTTTGCCCTTTCATCTATAAGACACATTAAACGTCAAAAGGTTACAGGGTATCCGATAAAATTTTTTTAAGCGCTTCTCTTCCGCGAAAAAGTGTAACCTTTACAACGGCTTCACTTTTACCTATCACAAGGGCAATGTCCTTAACAGACAGGTCCTCAAAATAAAACAAGGTAATTACCTCTTTATGAGATGAGCTTAATAATGAAATTGCGTGATATAACGCTCTGTATTCTTCCTTACGAATAATATTTTCGAGAGCAGTTTCGCTCATGTCCGCAATATTTTCATCTAACTCTTGCAGACGGTTGCTTTTTCTTAAGCTGTTTAAATAAAGATTTCTGCACACCTTCAAGAGCCAAGCCTTAAAATTATGTACCTCGTCGCCTGCCGTCTTAAGAGCTGTATAGAAAGCATCGGACACGATTTCCTCAGCTAACGGACAGTTCTTCGTAAGAGACAATGTGTATAACAAAGCATCATTATAATATTTTGAAAACAATTCTTCAATAAAGTCGTGCTTCAATTCATCACCCCCTGTATCTATAAGACACTTGAAAAGAAAAAAGGTTACGCCACTTGTAAAAATTTTTAATCGATGTGTTTTTTGAAATACGTTTGCTTGCGGGCAGATATGCTGCCTTAAAACCCGTTTAGCAAAGAAATGTTTACAGTTGGCGGGTATGTCTTGCAGATTCTCGATATTCCTTCGGCGTTTTCCCGGTTTCCTTTTTGAAAATTTTTGAAAAATACTGCACGTCCATAATTCCGCAGTGAAGAGCTACGGTTTGTATTTGAAGATTGGTCGTTGAAAGCAGATGCTTTGCGTGGTGAAGCCTCTTTTCTCTTACGTACTCGGAAACGGTTTTTCCAATTTCTCTTTTAAATATCGTGCAAAGATAACCGAGGCTGATGTTCAGCCTTTGCGCTAACAGGCTTGGCGAGAGGTCTGCGGAAAGGTCTGAGTCTATGATAATCACAGCTTTTTGAACCGCCGACGACAGATTATTTAACGCATGCTTGCGCACAAGACGACAATACACGCGAAACATTTCACGCATAAGCACGCCGATTTCCGTAGCCGAGGATGCATTTTCTATTTTTGCGGCAAAATCCGATGATACGCGGTCGATATACATAGGATGAACGCCCCCGCCCTCTGCCGCTTTTCTCAATAGCGTATTCATAATAATTCCGTAGTTCTTAGCATTTCTGATGGGGTCGGAAATTCTTTTTTCGAAAATTTCATCTGAAAAGGCGATTGCGAGCTGGTTTTCCATTTGAAGCTGCCCTTTGGATACCGCTTGTATCATCTGATTTTCAAAAGCGTAGCGCGTTTCAATAGCCTTTACGTTTACCAAAACGTCATCGATTACATCCTCGCTTAAAGTTTCCCCTATGGGAGAGGGAGGAAAGGAGTCCTGCTTCTCAAGCTCCACTATGGCAAACGACGGGCTCTCCCAAATCATCTCGCAAAAGCGGTCAAGCATCAAAAAGAGGGGACTTCCCTCTGCAATCTCGGGAATACCGAGAAGATATTCCTCAAAATATTTTTGTTGCTTTGGCGATATTCCGTGCTTTTCTCCAAGCGAAAGAAGCCACGCTCGCGAGGGGGGTGCGCTATGATACGGTCCCACAAGAAAAACCGATTTAACATCCTTTCCCGGAAGAAAAAAATATACGTAGCAAAGCCCAAGAGAGTCCCTCAGCTTATACACCGTCTTGTGAGAAAGCGACTCCTCTGGCTTTTGGCTAACCACTCGGTAAGAGGGAGAGTTTTCGAGAGACTCTTTCAAGCGGGAAGCTACGCTTTCGGGAAATATTTCTTCCTCGCTCACAAGTGACGTTCGAACCCGGCTTTTTGCGAAAACATCACGCAAAAACTGAAGCTCATTTTCGTAAAACAAACCGCGCACCTCCGTTTTGAATAATATTCATAACCTTTTTCTTAATTGTAACATATATTTTGTTTAATTACAACATAAACTAATGCAAAAATATAAAAATTTTACAAAAACGCATAAAAATATTACTCACTCTGTATTCTCCAAATCATCTATACTTATAGATGAAGAAAAAATGACCTATAATATATAGGTATGACACTTCTATTTTTACAGAAAAGAGGAATTTGGAATGAAAAAAGAAATTCAGCTTGACTCAAACGGCAAGCGCAAATTCGGCATTCGCGATAAGATGGCGTATGCTGCGGGCGACCTTGGCTGTAACATGAGCTTTTCTTTGAAGAGCACGGTTCAGACCTTCTGGCTCGTGTTTATGATGCTGGAAACCGGACTTTTGTCTATTCTTCTCCTTATCGTTCAGATTTGGGACGCTATTAACGACCCTCTTATCGGCTCTCTTATTGACAACGATAAAAGAACGTACAAGATGGGCAAATTCAAGACCTACATCCTGATTGGCGCTATCGGACTCCTGGTTGGCGGCGCGGCAGTATTCCTTCCGTTCCCCAAGGCCCCACTGGTTGTTAAAGCCATTCTGTTTGTTATGGGTTATATCGTTTGGGATGCCTTCTACACAATCGCTAACGTTCCTTACGGCTCAATGCTCTCTATCGTAACCGAGGACGCAGGAGAGAGAGCTCAGCTCTCAACTTGGCGTTCCATAGGCTCGATGATAGGCAATTTGCTCCCCGGTATCATCCTTCCTATGCTTATATGGAAAAAGGTTACTTATGACGGAACGACGGGATTCCTCGACAAAATTGAAATTCCCGAAGGCTCCGAGGAGCTCTTTAGCCCCGATAAATTCCACACAAATCCCGTCACGGGCAACGCTTATCAGACGGGCGAGGAAATTCTCAGCCCCCTCACCGGCAAGCCTCTTGAAATTCTTCTTGGTGAAAGAGTATTCTGGGCTGCGCTTATTATGGGCATCATCGGATTCCTTGCGTTTATCTTTATGATAAAGATGATTACGGTCCGTGTTGACGAGAACACAGTTAAGACAAACGAAGGTCAAGGAAAATTCAACGTCGTTAAAGCGTTTGGCAAATTTGTGAAGAACCGCCCCGCAGTTGGCGCTACTATCGCCGCCATGGGTATGTTTCTCGGAATGAACGCCGCTACAACGGCAAACACTATTATGTTTGCAATCTATTTCAATATGGCTTCTTTGTCCGGCCTTGTTCAGATGGTTGGATTTTTACCGATGTTCCTGTTTATGCCCTTTATCACAAAAATCGTTGAGAAAATCGGTAAAAAAGAGGCGTCGGTTATAGGAACTGTCGTTTCGCTCGTCGGCGGAGCTATAATGCTTATATTCCCGCTTATTTCAAATGTCACCGCAGCGCTCGTCGTTTACCTTCTCGGCCTTGTCGTATTCGGCATTGGTATGGGTGTTTACACCTGTGTATCCTGGGCTATGATGGGCGACGCTATTGACTACAACGAATGGAAATTCGGAACTCGTGAGGAAGGCACGGTTTATTCGCTTCACTCCTTCTTCCGTAAGCTTGCTCAAGGCGTAGGTCCCTCCGTTGTTCTCCTTATAATGGGCGCGCTTGGATACGTTTCTAAGCTTGGAACAATTGGACAAAGCGTAGAGACCGCTCACAATATGTGCTGGCTGGTTGCGGGACTTTATATGTTCAGCGCAATAGTGCAGTTTATCGGTCTTGCGCTGGTTTACAACCTTGACAAGAAGACTCTTAATCAGATGACCGAGGAGCTTGCTGAGCGTCACGCAAATCAAGCCGAGTAATTCTTTGTTTATCGCGGCGTCCGACAAAAAGCGTCGGGCGCCGTTTTGAAGAATAAACGCATAAATTTCAACTTAGCACGCAAAACTTTATCAAGGAGAATAAAATGAGAAATATTATAAACATTAACGAAAACTGGCTTTTTATCAAAGACACAGCCGATATAAACCGCCGCGACGGAGAAACCGTTTCACTCCCTCACACATGGAACGCGTCGGACGGATACGACGGCGGAAACGATTATTTCCGCGGAAGCTGTGTTTATGCAAAAACGCTTAAAAAATCCGAGTTGCCTGTTGCTGACCGCTACTATCTTGAAATATGCGGAGCAAACTCTTCTGCCGAGGTTTTCTTAAACGGCAAGAAACTCGCTCACCACGACGGCGGTTATTCGACCTGGAGAGTCGACCTCACCGAAGGCCTGAAGGATGAAAACGAGCTTGTTATAACCGTAGATAACTCGCCAAATAACGAGGTGTATCCTCAGATGGCAGACTTCACCTTCTACGGCGGTCTTTACAGAAACGTAAATATTATTGCTACAAGCGAGAGCCATTTTGACCTTGAATACTACGGCGGCCCCGGCATAAAAATCACCCCCACCGTAGAGGGCAAGGACGCTGTCGTAGAGGTTGAGGTTTTCACAAAAAATCTTCGGGACGGACAAAAGCTCGTCTACACGCTCTACGACAAGAATGAGCGCGAAATAGACAAAATCGAAACCAACGACACAAGGGTTGTTTTTAAGATAGAAAACGTTCATCTATGGCACGGACGCCGCGACCCTTACCTCTACTGCTGCGAGGCAGAGATTGTTGAGGGAAATACGGTTCTTGATAACGTTTGCAGCCGCTTCGGTTGCCGCTCGTTTAAGATTGACCCCGACAACGGTTTTATCTTGAACGGCGAGGAATATCCCCTTAGGGGCGTGTCGCGCCATCAGGACAGACTTGGTGTTGGAAACGCGCTTTTGCCGGAGCATCACAAAGAGGATATTGAGCTTATTATGGAGGTTGGCGCAACAACCATCCGTCTTGCTCATTACCAGCACGACCAGTATTTCTACGACCTTTGCGACGAATACGGTCTTGTAATATGGGCGGAGATACCCTACATTTCAAAGCATATGCCGGGCGGCCGCGAAAACACAGTGTCTCAGATGACCGAGCTTATCACTCAGAACTATAACCACCCCTCTATCGTGGTTTGGGGTCTTTCAAACGAGATTTCAATAGGCGGCTCTGACGATGACCTTCTCGAAAACCACCGCATACTCAACGACCTCGCTCACAGCATGGACAAAACGAGGCTCACCACTATTGCTGCCGTTTCAATGTGCAAAATGGACGACCCGTATCTTCAGATTCCCGACGTTGTTTCCTACAACCACTATTTCGGCTGGTACGGCGGAGACACCACAATGAACGGCCCGTGGTTTGATAAATTCCACGAGATGCACCCGAATATTCCGATAGGCTGCTCTGAGTACGGCTGCGAGGCTCTTAACTGGCACACGAGCGACCCCAAGCAGGGCGACTACACAGAGGAGTATCAGGCTTATTACCACGAGGAGCTTATAAAGCAGCTCTTCACCCGTAAGTATCTTTGGGCAACGCACGTATGGAATATGTTTGATTTCGGCGCTGACGCAAGAGCAGAGGGCGGTGAAAACGGACAGAACCACAAGGGTCTTGTCACGATGGACAGAAAGTATAAGAAGGATGCCTTCTATGCATACAAGGCGTGGCTTTCCGACGAGCCCTTCGTGCATCTTTGCGGTAAGAGATATATCGATCGTGTTGAAGACGTTACCCGTGTAACCGTTTATTCAAATCAGCCCGAGGTTGAGCTCTTTGTAAACGGCGAGAGCATCGGCAAAAAGAGCGCCGAGGACCATTTCTTCTACTTTGACGTGAAGAATGAGGGTGAATCCAAAATCGTTGCCACGGCGGGTGAGCTTTCTGACGAGGGAACAATCCGCAAGGTAGACGAAATGAATATGGATTACGTTCTTCGCGAGGTTGGCGCAGTTCTTAACTGGTTTGACGTAACCGAAATTGAGGGAAGATATTCGCTCAACGATAAGATTTCCGACATTATGAAATCCCCCCGCGGAAAGCTTTGGTTTATATCCCTTGGTCTTAAGCTCAAAAAGAAGATGAACGAGGGCAAGAAGAAATCCGGTGACGGCGAAAAGAAATCCGGCGGCTTTGATGTTGACCTCAAGGCAGACAGCGGTATTATGCAGATGATGGGCGGCTTCACCGTTCTCCGTCTTTCAAGCATGATGGGAATGATGAATATAAGCTTCACCAAGGAAGAGCTTCTGAAGATGAACAAAAAGCTCAACCGCATAAAGAAGCCAAAGAGCGTTAAGTAATAACTAACAAAGCATCTTTTATTTTGAAAAGAACCGCCCCGTTGCACATTAAACAGTGTAACAGGGCGATTCTTTATTTTATTTTTGTAAAGATTTATTTACATTTCTGCGCTTTGTCTTCTTTTTCGATAGCTTCCCAAAGACCCTGGAGATAGCAAGCTCCCAGCGCTCTGTCGTAAAGTCCGTATCCGGGCATTGCAACCTCTCCCCAAATCATTCTGCCGTGGTCGGGGCGGATAGGTCCGTCAAATCCGATGTCGTAAAGGGCGCGCATAATAGCGTGCATATCGAATGTTCCGTCGGAGGAAAGGTGAGCAGCCTCCTCAAAGTTTGTGGGAGTTATAAATTTAAGGTTACGGATGTGTGCGAAATGGATTCTGCCCTTAAGCGCGCGGATCATATCGGGAAGGTCGTTCTTAAGGCTTGTTCCGTATGATCCTGTGCAGAAGGTAACGCCATTGTGCTTATTGTCAACAGCCTTCATCATTCTGAGGATGTTTTCTTTGTTGATTATAATACGGGGAAGACCAAAAACGCTCCACGCGGGATCGTCGGGGTGAATCGCCATATTGATGTCGTACTTATCGCACACAGGCATTATTCTCTCAAGGAAGTATACGAGGTTTGCGAAAAGCTTCTCATCGTCGATATCCTCATACATTTTGAAGAGCTCTTTTACTCTTCCCATTCTCTCAGGCTCCCAGCCGGGCATTACAGAACCGTTCATATCTCCTGCTATGGATTCAAACATCTTTTCGGGAACGAGATTGTCAACAGCCTCCTGAGTGTAAGCAAGAACTGTTGAGCCGTCAGCCCTCTCCCTTGCAAGCTCGGTTCTCGTCCAGTCAAACACCGGCATGAAGTTGTAGCACACCATATGAATATCTTCTTGACCGAGGTTTTCAAGGCACTTTATATAGTTGTCGATATACATATCCCTGTCGGGCGCTCCGGTTTTGATTGCGTCGTGTACGTTAACGCTCTCAATTCCCGCTACCTTAAGACCTGCCGCCTCGACCTCGTCCTTCATTGCGCGTATTCTCTCGCGAGTCCACACCTCACCGGGCTGAGTGTCGTAAAGAGTCGTGATAACTCCCTTAACGCCGGGAATCTGTCTGATTTGCTTTAAGGTAACGGTGTCGTGCTTCGAGCCGTACCATCTGAGTGTCATCTGCATAATATTTACCTTGCCTTTATTTTTTTATTTTCAAAATAAGTATACCACAAATTTTTTCTAATATCAATAGCTTTAGTTAATTTGTGATTTTGTCTTTTCTTTTTCGTCTCACTCTATTTTAAGTACGTATATTGACTTTTTCTCGCGCGTTGTGTATAATATTTGTGTTATTTAATCAAAATCATTTGCGCCGCCCCGCGCGGCATCATAAAGGAGATTTTTATGAAATGGACGTCGCTTAACGACCTGCGCGAAAAGTATCTCTCTTTTTTTGAGAGCAAGGGTCATCTTCGCCTTCCGAGCTTTTCGCTTATACCGAACAATGATAAATCGCTTCTTTTGATAAACTCAGGCATGGCGCCTATGAAAAAATATTTCACGGGAGAGGTAGAGCCTCCAAGAAGCCGCGTTTGCACCTGCCAAAAATGTATAAGAACGCCCGACCTTGAACGAGTCGGACACACCGCGCGTCACGGCACGTACTTTGAGATGCTCGGCAACTTTTCCTTTGGCGATTATTTCAAAAACGAGGCAATTGCTTGGTCCTGGGAATTTCTTACCGAAACACTTGAGATACCCGGCGAGCTTCTCTGGCCCTCGGTTTATGAGGGTGACGATGAGGCTTTTGCCATCTGGCGTGATAAAATCGGTGTTCCCGAGGAGCATATAGTCAAGCTCGGCAAGGCGGATAATTTCTGGGAGCACGGACAGGGTCCGTGCGGTCCTTGCTCGGAGATTTACTTTGACAGAGGAACGAAATACGGATGCGGAAGCCCCGATTGCAAGCCCGGATGCGACTGCGACAGATTTATGGAAATCTGGAACAACGTCTTCTCTCAGTTCAATAACGACGGCTCGGGAAATTACACCGAGCTCGCGCAGAAAAACATTGACACGGGAATGGGTCTTGAGCGCCTTGCCTGCGTTATGCAGGGTGTGGACAATCTTTTTGAGGTTGACACTGTGCGTAAAATCCTTGACACCGTGTGTGAAATTTCCCAGAAAACCTACGGCAAAAACGCAGCGCACGACGTTTCTATCCGCGTCGTAACCGACCATATAAGAAGCGCAACATTTATGATAAGCGACGGCGTTATTCCCTCAAACGAGGGCCGCGGATACGTTCTTAGAAGAATAATACGCCGCGCATGCCGTCACGGAAAGCTCTTAGGAATTGACAGAATGTTCTTAAAGGAGCTTGCCGAGATAGTTATAGGACAAAACGAGGGGGCATACCCTGAGCTTAAAGAAAAAAGAGACTACGTTCTTAAGGTCGTTGTTCTTGAGGAGGAGCGCTTTAACGCCACGATAGATGCCGGACTCGGTATTCTCTCAGGCCTTATTGATGAAATTCGTCAGGGCGGCGGCAACGTAATATCCGGCGCTGACGCATTCAAGCTTTACGACACTTTTGGATTCCCCGTAGACCTCACTCGTGAGATTGCCGAAGAAGCAGGACTTACAGTGGACAATGACGCCTTTTCATCTCTTATGGATGAACAGAAGCAAAGAGCAAGAGCCGCAAGAGGAAATATTTCCGGATGGTCTGACTCTTCAAAGGATATTATTTCCTCGCTTCCCGAAACCGAGTTTATCGGCTACGATAACACGGAATGCGAAGCGAAGCTCCTTTCGATTATTGCTGAAGGAGATTCTGTTGATTCGATAAATGAAGGCGAATGCTCGCTTGTCTTTGATAAAACCGTATTTTACGGTGAAGGAGGCGGTCAGGTGGGTGACAGCGGAGCTATCTCCTCTGACGGTGCAACCGTAACCGTTTTTGATACCAAAAAGACAAACGGTGTTTACATTCATGAGGCCAAAATTGAATCGGGAAGCCTCAAGGTAGGCGACCTATTTACCCTTAAAATAGACACTGAAAAACGACTTGCGATAAAAAGAAACCACTCGGCATGCCACCTTCTTCAGTCAGCGCTTCGTGCTGTTCTCGGCACGCACGTAGAGCAGGCGGGCTCTTATGTTGATGAGCATAGGGTTCGCTTCGACTTCACTCACCTTTCGGCTATGACCAAAGAGGAAATAGCAAGGGTTGAAGCAATAGTAAACTCCCATATTCTTGCGGCAGAGGGATGCTCTACCGAAATCTCCGACATAGAAAGCGCGCGCAAGAAGGGAGCTATGGCTCTCTTTGGTGAAAAATACGGTGACAAGGTCAGAGTCGTAAGCATCGGAGGCTCATCCGTTGAGCTTTGCGGAGGAACGCACGTTTCTTCCACCGGTGAGATTGGTCTATTCAAGGTTATTTCCGAATCGTCGGTTGCGGCAGGCGTAAGAAGAATAGAAGGAACTACAGGTCTTGGCGTCCTCTCGCTTCTTCTTGAAAAGGACGAGCTTATCGTCGAGACAGCAAAAGAGCTTAAGGCACAAAACCCGGCTACTATAGCAAGGAAGGCGGCGGCTCTCCAAGCAGAAATAAAGACTGCGAAAAAAGAGCTTGAGAGCGCAAACGCCCGTCTTTCAGAGATGAAATCAAAAGCGCTTCTTGAGGGAATAAAGGAAGTCGGAAAGTTTAAGCTTCTCACAGCGAAGGTAGAAGCACGCCCCGACAGCGCAAGAGGACTTTGCGACTCGGTTAAGGCAAAGTTTGCAGACGGAGTTGCTGTGTTTGCCGCAGTTTGCGACGGAAAGCTTAATTTCGTTGCCTGCGCCGGTCCCGAAGCCATAAAAGCTGGCGCTCACGCCGGAAATATCCTTAAGGAAATTTCGGCTATTTGCGGCGGTCGCGGCGGCGGAAGACCCGACAGCGCGATGAGCGGTGGCACAGACACATCGAAAATTGACGAGGCTCTTATGAGAGTTGAGGAAATTCTTAGGGCGCTTTAATTAAAATCTATGTAAAGAGATATGGGGTGTCTCATTTAGGGATAACCGAATAAAAAACCAAATTAAAATGAAGAAAACCGCAGGTTTTCATCATCAGAATCAATTAAATACGTACAAAGTGAAAGTGGAGGCACTGTATTACAATGCCTCCGCTTGTTTTTATTCGGTTATCCCTAAATGAGACTGCCCCTTTTTTTATGTTTGCTTCTTAGACACCCGAGCCGCCACCGTTTCCGCCGCCGTTCTCAAGGTCCTCAAGCTGTTTATAATATTCCTGCCAAAATTCCTCCATCATTTCCTCTGTGATAAGGAAATTGACGGCAATCAGCATGCTGACTCCAAAAACGAATCCAAAAATTCCAAGTATTAGGCCGGCAACCGACATTCCGTCAAAATATCCTAGCCTTCTTCTTGATACAATCGAAAAAACAACCGCCGCAGCGCCTAAAATAAGGCCTGACCAGCCCAAAAAGCAGCAGACGACCGACATAATTCCAATAATCATCGAGGCAACCGACCAACCAAACGTTTTGGGTCTTCCGTTTCTCATAAGAGTCTCGAATGCGTAGTCCTGATTGCCGTAGCTATTTTGGTTGTTTTCGTTATTTTCAAATCCGTCGTTGTTCCATTCAGAGCTCATTTTTATCCCCCTCTTTGTATATATTTCTTCATTATTATTTTTATTCTAACACAATTTCTCATAACTTGCAACAGTTTACCCCAATTAGTTGAAATAAATTTGGATTTGTGATAAACTGTAAGAAAGGAGATTTTGAGATGAAAGAAAATAAAAAGCTAAGAAAAAACCTCTATATTCTCATTTTCCTTAACGCTGCCCTTTTTGCTTTTGCCATCTCTTACACCGTTTATTTTAAAGAAACCGAGGGTACGGGTAGGGAAATTTCGTGCATTTTTAAAGATACCTTTGGCATCTATTGCCCGGGGTGTGGAGGTAGCCGGTCTCTTTATTATTTTTTAAGGCTTGATTTTTTTCGCTCCTTTATTCTATATCCCCCGATAATCATTAGCGCTCTCGTCGTTTTAGATTACGACCTTCGCCTCTCTGTATCTCTTATTAAGAAAAAAACCGATATAACCGATAGATTTAAATTCTACACATTTCTTTTGATTCCCTCATCTATAATGCTCACCTTTATAATAAGAAACCTCCTTTTGTTAGTCTTTAAAATCGACACGGTGGGTGACTTTATATAAAAATAGGTATAAAATCTTAAAAAATCTCAATAATAAAACCAAGCGTTTTGTAATTATTAGTTTACGTTTGGGGTATTTATGAGGCTTGAAAAGAACGAAGATTATAAAAATATAGTAAAAAAACACTCTCCTAAATCTCCTGTATTCAAAAATTGCATTTTTGCCTTTTTGATTGGGGGATTTTTGTGTTTTGTCGGACAGTGGCTGGCTTTTCTTTTTATGTATTTGGGTGTAGACGAGGAGCACTCCTACATTCTGGTAACCGTATTTTATATAGTTTTGTCATCACTTGCAACAGCAATCGGCTTCTTTGATAAAATCGCAAGATACGGCGGCGCGGGCACTCTTGTTCCTGTTACCGGATTTTCAAACGCCGTCACCTCCTCCGCCATTGACACGAGGAGCGAGGGATATATTTCCGGTGTAGGCTCTAAAATTTTCACGGTTGCCGGTCCGGTTATACTGTATTCAACAATAGCGGGAACGGTCTACGGAATAATCTATTTTATATACACGGCGGTATTAAAATGAGAAAAATTATAAGATTTGAAAAAAATCCGCCCTCCTTTCTTTCATGGGCGGCTGTCGGCGGCTACGAGGAGCGTCGCGGCCCTCTTGGAGAAAGGTTCGATTTCTGTGATGACAGCGACCGCTTCGGTATGCCTACGTGGGAGCGCGCCGAGGGCGAAATGGGAAGAATATCCCTTAATCTTGCTTTAAAAAAAGGCTCCCTCTTTCAGGATGACGTTGACGTTTTACTCGCGGGAGATCTTGAGAATCAGTGCGTAGCTTCTTCAGGCGGTCTTTATTCTTTCGGCATTCCTTATATAGGTCTTTATTCTGCCTGCTCCACCTGCACCGAAGCTCTTCTCATTTTGGCTTCCCTCATCTCTCATACCGAAATTTCCATTGGAGCAACGGTTACTACCTCTCACAATTCTGCCGCAGAGCGTCAGTTCAGAACGCCTATCGAGTACGGCGGACAAAGAACACCTACAGCTCAATGGACGGCAACCGCCTCCGGCTCATTTATACTTGGCACGGGCGGTAAGGTTAAAATAAAAAACGGAATGATAGGAAAAATTGTCGACGGATTAACCGGGGACGCTTCTAATATGGGCTGCGCTATGGCAAGAGCTGCCTTTGACACATTCTATTCCTACTTTTCTTTGTCTGATATGCGTCCAAGAGACTTTGATTACGTTGTAACAGGCGACCTTGGCTCTGTCGGCTCTCTCGTTTTTGAGGAGCTTATGGAAAAGGATATGCCAAACTCTCATATAAAGCATATAGACTGCGGAAATCTTCTTTATGACAAAAAGACCGCCGACATTCATTCAGGAGCATCCGGCTGTGGTTGCTCGGCTTCTGTTTTGGCATCTCATTTTTTACCTGAGCTTGAGTCCGGAAATATAAAAAATATTTTGTTTATGTCCACCGGTGCTCTTATGAGCCCATCAAGCGTAATGCAGGGAGAAAATATACTTGGTATAGCTCCCGTAATTCATATATCTTCCGAATAAAAAATATATTTGAGGTGTTTTTATGCTGACAAAAGCTATATTAGCCTTTATTGTAGGCGGTCTTTTTTGTGTCTTTGCCCAGATTCTTATAGATAAAACCGCTCTTACTCCGGCAAGAATACTTGTTTTTTACGTGGTTTTGGGAGTCTTTCTTGGTGCTGTTGGTATTTTTGAGCCTTTGTTTGAAATTGCAGGATGCGGCGCTTCCTTACCCCTTGTAGGATTTGGAGCAAACGTTGCAAAGGGAGTTAAAAAAGCTGTTTTTGAGATGGGTATTTACGGAGTCCTGGGAGGCGCTTTTTCTGCCGCCGCAATAGGATGCACAGTATCTCTTTTGACGGGCTTTTTAGCCTCATTATTCTTTAAAGGAAAATCGAAAAGACTTTAAATGATAAAAATGACGATTTTATATAAAACCGTCGTTTTTTTGTTGATTTTTTCCTTTATATATGTTATAATAAGTATAAATATATATACAAAGCCCATTTTATACCTATTTTATAAACATTAGAGAAAAGAAAGGAAGAAAAATGAACGAGCTTAACGACATCACCGCTCTTGTTCTTAGCATTATGGAACAAAAGCTTCCATCCAAGACCATCTTTAATTTATGGTTTGGAAATTTCGAACTCCTTTCCCTTACAGATAAAAAGGCTGTTTTTCATACTCCCACAGCACTAAGACGGGACATTATATCAACTAAATATCTAACTCTGCTTAGCGACTCTCTTGAGGACGTTATAGGATTTCCGGTTGAAATTGAAATAACCAGTCCTCCTAAGGATTCCTCTAAAATAGTGAGTGTAGAGGATGACGAGCCGATTGAGGCTGAATACACAGAAGAATATAAAATTGAGTCTGAAAAAAGAAAAAGAGAAATAAACAACTTTTTGAACGACGAAAACAATCCCCCAAATAAAAGTCTTTTACAAGAATACACCTTTGATAACTTTATTGAGGGTGAATCAAACAAATTTGTTAAGGCTGCCTGCCGCGCCGTTGCTAAGGACCCTACATATTATAACCCTCTTTTTATTCACGGTCACTCGGGACTTGGAAAAACTCACCTTCTTTACGCAGTTATAAACGACCTTAGGGAAAACCACCCTCGTCTTAAAATTGTATATAAAAAGTGCGAGGACTTTATGAATGAGCTGATAGAGGCTATTTCTAAAGCCGAAACAGCATCATTTAAAGAAAAATACAGAACTGCCGACGTTCTTCTTATAGATGATATTCAGTTTATTGCCGGTAAGGTTCAGACTCAGGAGGAATTTTTCCACACTTTTTCTTCCTTATATGAGGCTGACAAGCAAATTATTCTTACAAGCGACCGTCCTCCTAAGGATATAAGACCCCTTGAGGACAGGCTTCGTTCAAGATTTGAGGGAGGTCTTATTGCAGAGGTTTCTCCACCAAGCTTTGAATTAAGAACTGCAATTATAAAAAAGAAGGCTTCCTCAATGAATCTTCTTATTTCAACCGAGCTTGTTGATTATATGGCGGAAAGGCTTCAGAGAAATATAAGACAGATTGAAGGAGTTTTAAAAAGGCTTTACGCTCTTTATTCTCTTTCTTCCACCCCTGTTACTAAGGAATCAATAGACCAGGCTATATCCTATATAGACCCCGGAAACATTCCGACAGGCGCTATGGTTGAAAAAATACTTTCTGTTGTTACAAAAAGCTTCGGTGTAAGCGTTGATGATTTGAAATCAAAGAAAAAAACTGAAAATATAGCAAACGCCCGTCATACCTCAATTTACATTATAAGAAATATGACCAATCTTTCTCTAAAAGAAATAGGCGCTATATTCGGAAGAGACCACAGCACCGTTCTTTCATCTCTTTCAAAGATTGAAACAAATATAAAAACAAAAAATAAGGCGGGGTCTGAAATTAAAAAGCTTATAAAAGAAATTAAAGGTCAGTAAATTCCACATTTTTATGTTTATATGTTTATAATTATGTGTTGAAAAGACGTTTTATTTTTTGTTGAAATTTTATTATTTTAAACCAACTTCTTTTCAACAAAAAATGTTTAAATTATTTTCAAATAAATCATTGAAAAATAAAGAGATTTTGAATTTTTCAACAAATTAACACTCTCTACTACTACAATTACTACAAAAATATAATTGTATATTTAAAAGAGCCCTTCGGCTTTTTAAAGGAAAGGATATTAAAATGAAGTTTTCAGTACATAAGTCTGTTTTTATGAACGTTCTTACCCCTGCTATGGGAACTGTTTCAAACAAAAATACTATAACCTCAATAGAGGGAGTTCTTATTGAAACCTTGGATTCGGGACTTGTTCAAATTTCTACATACGATATGAATAAGGGTGTGAGAGCAACTTTTGAACCTTCGGATATCGAAAGAGAGGGCAGGTTTATTATAAACGCTCAAAGACTTTATCAGACGGTAAAGGTTCTTCCCGACGATATTCTTACGATAGATATAAATGAAAAATTAAACTGTGAAATTTCATCAGGAAAGGCAAGTTTCTCTATATTTGCAGCAAGAGGAGAGGATTTTCCTAATCTTCCGGACCTTTATTCCGATAAGGGATTTGAGGTTTCCTCAGCAACTTTGAGAAAAATAATAAGTAAGGTTTCACATTCTATTGCAGCGCAGGATAACAGAGCTATGCTTATGGGAGCTTACTTCAAAATAAACAACGAGGGTATGGAGGTAGTTTCCTGTGATAGCTATACTCTTTCAAAATGTAATATAAATTGTGACGTAAATTCAATTTCGGATAATAATGAGTCGGTTGATTATTCATTTATAATACCCGGTCACGCACTTTCTGAGCTTTCAAAAATTCTTCCGGATAATGAAGAATATAAATGTATGTTCTATCTTTCAAGAAAGCATGCAATTATAAGATGCGACGATATAACATTTTTTACAAGAACAATAGATTCGGAATATATCGATTACAATAGAATAATTCCAAAGGATAACGATATATTTGTTTCTGTAAACAGAGAAAGAATGCTATCGGGTCTTGAAAGAGTTAATATAATAGCTGAAGAAAAGATACAGGGAAGCGGAAGAAGTTATGTAAAGATAAATGCAGAAAACAACATCTTAACTCTCTCATCTTCATCAGTAAACGGAAGAGTTCTTGATGAAATGGACTGTACTCATGAGGGAAGTAATATAGAGATAGGATTTAACTGCCGCTATCTCATAAACAGTATAAGAGTTGCTGAAGGAGATGATATTATAATGTCATTTAAATCTCCTAACCAAGCAATAACTATTGAACCTAAAAATCCCGATGAAAATTTTGTTTATTTCTATATGGTTCTTCCTGTAAGAATGAATGAAAGATAATGGTTATAAAAAAACTAAAGGCTGAAAATTTCAGAAATATAAAAAAATGTGAAATAGAATTATCCCCGGGCGTTAATATATTTTACGGAAATAACGCTCAGGGAAAAACAAACGCGATTGAAGCTATGTATATTTTCGCAAGAGGAAAATCCTTCCGAGCCACAGAAGAAAAGGAGCTTATAAGATTTAGTGAGGATGGATTCAGAATATATGCGGAATATGAGGATAAAAGCGGAATTAATTCTCTTGAATACTCTCTTTTTGGGAAAGACAGAAGGAGAAAAAAGAACGGATATAAATTAGAAAGCGTAAAAGAAATGATAGGAAATATTAAAGCTGTTCTTTTTTATCCGGATGACCTTTTGCTTATAAAAGAAGGACCTGAAAAAAGGAGAGAGTTTCTTAACGTAGCTATAAGTCAATGTTACAAAAGCTATATAAATTATTATCACAACTATAAAAAAGCTTTGGAAAACAGAAACTGTCTTTTAAAATTTATATCAAAAGGAATGTACGTTGACGAAAACGAGCTTATATCATGGTCTTATTATATGGCTGAATATGCAGCTCACATATATGTTATGAGAAAAGAGTACGTCGAAAAATTAAAGGTATATTCAGAAAAAATAATGAGAGAAATTTCCGAAGGAAATGAAAATCTTGATATTTTTTATAAAAGTGATATAAGAAGTGATATATCGGATATAAATGAGGCAAAAGAGGAATATAAAAAAGTTTTAACATCTGAAATTGAAAGGGAAAAGGCAGTAGGAACTTCTCTTTTTGGAATTCACAGAGATGATTTATTAGTAAATATAAACGGAAGGGCGGCAAGGCTTTTCTCTTCTCAGGGTCAGCAAAGGTCAATTGTTCTCTCTCTTAAGCTCGGTGAAGGAGAGGTAAACAGGGATATATGCGGAGAATATCCTATTTTTCTCTTCGATGATGTTTTATCTGAGCTTGATGAAAAAAGAAAAAAATATGTACTCGATGGAATAGGGGAAAAGCAGATTATTATAACATCCTGTGAGGATGATAATAATTTAAATAAAGACGTTAACAAAATAAGAGTAAATATGGGAGAATACAGTTCTATTTAATATGTATTTACACATAGGAAACGGCGAAAGCATAAAAACAAAAGAAATAGTAGGTATATTTGACCTTGATACTGCGACGGTATCTAAAATAACAAAAAGGTATATATCCTCTAAGGAAAAAGAGGGGAGAGTTGAATATACGGATTCAGATCTTCCGAGAGCCTTTATAATATGCGGAGATTTTAATAAAGAAGAAAAGATAAAGCTATCAAGAATATCAACCCAAGGACTCGTTCAGAGAATAAGAGTTGAAACGAAAGGATACTGAAATGGAAAATCAGAAAATAGAAAAAGGCGGATACGACGACAGTCAAATACAGGTGCTTGAGGGACTTGAGGCTGTAAGAAAAAGACCCGGTATGTATATAGGAACAACATCTGTTAAGGGTCTTCATCATCTCGTATATGAAATAGTAGACAACTCTATAGACGAGGCATTGGCAGGAGAATGTCAATGTATAAAAATAACGCTATGGGAAGATAACAGCGTGTCGGTTGAGGATGACGGCAGAGGTATACCCTCCGGAATGAATGAAAAAAGAGGAATTCCAACTCTTGAGGTTGTTTATACAGTTTTGCACGCCGGCGGAAAGTTCGGAGGAGAAGGATATAAAATAGCCGGAGGTCTTCACGGAGTAGGAGCGTCGGTTGTAAACGCTCTTTCCGAGTGGGTAGAGGTAGAAAACCATAGGGACGGTAAAAAATATACAGAAAGATTTGAGAGGGGAATGGTAAAAAGGCCCTTCAAGTGCGAAGGAGAGTGTGGAGATAAGCACGGTCTTTACGTAAGATTTAAGCCAGACCCGACAATTTTTGAAGAAACTGTTTTTGATTATAATACCATTCTTACCAGAATGAGAGAGCAATCCTTTCTTAATGCAGGAGTAAAGATTATTATTACCGACAGAAGAGAGGGACAGGAAAGAGAAGATGTTCTTCATTACGAGGGCGGTATAGTTTCCTTTGTTGAATATCTTAACAGCGAAAAAAGAGGAACTCCCATACATAAGAACATAATTTATATGAAGGGAGAAAAGGACGGCTCTATAGCAGAGGTTGCGATGCAGTATAACGACAGTTATAATGAAACTATCGTTTCTTTTGCTAACAATATGTCCACAATTGAAGGTGGAACTCACGAAACGGGATTTAAAACAGCTCTTACGAGAGCATTTAACAACTACGCAAGAAAAACCGGCATATTAAAGGGTGACGACACGCTTTCTGGCGAGGATGTAAGAGAAGGTCTTGTTGCTATAATTTCAGTAAAACTCACAGACGCACAGTTTGAGAGCCAGACTAAAGCAAAGCTTGGAAACAGCGAAATAAGAACTCTTGTTGATTCCATAGTTTCAACAAAGCTTGAAGAATATCTTGAAGAAAACCCCGGCGAAGCGAAGCTTATAATAGAAAAGGCTCTTGAAGCAAACAGAGCGCGCGAGGCGGCAAGAAAAGCAAGGGCTCTTGCAAGGCGCAAAAACGCTCTTGACGGAATTTCAACATTACCGGGAAAGCTTTCCGACTGTAACGAAAAGGAAGCAAGACTCACTGAGATATATCTTGTAGAGGGAGATTCAGCAGGAGGCTCGGCAAAGGACGGCAGAGACAGCCGATATCAAGCGATACTTCCTCTGCGAGGAAAGGTTCTTAATGTAGAAAAAGCAAGACTTGACAAGGTTTATGCAAACACCTCTCTTATTCCTATCATACAAGCTCTTGGATGTGGCATAGGTGAGGATTTTGATATTTCAAAATTAAGATACGGAAAGATTATAATAATGGCCGACGCGGACGTTGACGGTTCTCATATAAGAATACTCCTTCTTACCTTCTTCTTCCGTCATATGAGGCCTCTTATAGAGGAAGGACATATATATCTTGCACAACCTCCTCTTTATAAGGTTCATAAGGGAAAGCAAATGAGATACGCTTTCTCTGATGCAGAAAGAGATAAGTATATAGAGGAGCTTGGCGGACAGGGTGTTGAAGCAGAGAGATATAAGGGTCTTGGTGAGATGGACCCTGAGCAGCTTTGGGAAACCACGATGGACCCTGAATCAAGAACTCTTCTTAAGGTAGATATAAACGACGCAATTGCCTGTGATGAGATGTTCTCCGTTCTTATGGGCGATATGGTCGAGCCAAGACGGGAATTTATATCTCAGAACGCAAAATTCGCGGAAAATCTTGATATTTAAAGAGGAATAAAAAATGGATCACAGCTATAAATCATCCGATATAGAGTTTCCTTTTCAAAAAATAGAAATAAGAGATATGCAAAAAGAGGTTAAATCCTCGTTTATAGAATATTCTATGAGCGTTATAACCTCAAGAGCTCTTCCAGACGTCAGAGATGGAATGAAGCCGGGTCAGAGAAGAATACTCTATGCTATGTACGAGGACCATCTTACCTACGACAAGCCCTTCAGAAAATCTGCAACTACCGTCGGTAACGTTCTGGGTAGATACCATCCGCACGGTGACTCGGCTGTTTATCAGGCGATGGTAAGAATGGCTCAGAGCTTTTCTTTGAGATATCCTCTTGTTGAAGGCCACGGAAATTTCGGTAACGTTGACGGTGACGGTGCTGCCGCATACCGTTATACAGAGGCGAGAATGAGCAAAATTGCCGACCTTATGATGAGCGATATTGAGAAAAAGGTCGTTCCGATGACCAGAAACTTTGACAACACGCGCGATGAGCCGGTGGTATTGCCGTCAAGATTTCCAAACCTTCTTGTAAACGGCTCGGTTGGTATTGCCGTCGGTATGGCAACCAACATTCCTCCTCACAATCTTTCTGAGGTGGTAGACGGAACGGTATATAGAATAGACAATCCTGAATGCTCGGTGGACGAGCTTATGGAATACGTAAAGGGACCCGATTTTCCGACAGCCGCCCTTGTTTACGGTTCAAAGGGTATAAGGGACGCGTATGAAACGGGAAGAGGAAAGATTTACGTTCGCGCACGGGCTACGATAGAGGATGAGCATAAGAGAATAATATTTACCGAAATACCCTATATGGTAAACAAGTCCATGCTTATCGAGAGCATGGCAAATCTCGTAAAGGAAAAGAAAATAGAGGGAATCACTGCGCTTCGCGACGAGTCCGGCAGAGGCGGAATGAGAATTGTCGTTGAGTATAGGCGCGACGCAAACGCAGAGGTAATATTAAATCAGCTTTATAAGTATACTCAGCTTCAGGATACCTGCTCGGTGAATATGCTGGTTATAGTAAACGGCGAGCCAAAAACCCTATCTCTTGCCGAGGTTCTTGACGAATATATCAAGTTCCAGAAGAGTGTTATCGTTAAGAGATGCCGGTTCGACCTTGAAAAAGCCGAAAGAGAAAAGCATATTCTTGAAGGTTACAGAATAGCAACCGAAAATATAGATGAGGTAATTACTATAATCAAAAAGAGCGAGTCCATCCCCGCGGCAAAAGAAAGCCTTATTTCAAGATTTGCGCTTTCTGAGGCACAGGCGCAGGCTATTGTTGATATGACTCTCGGTAAGCTTTCCGGACTTGAAAGACAGAAGGTTGAGGATAGAATAGCAAAACTTCTTAGTGTAATAGAAGAACTCAACTCTATTCTTTCCGACGAAAACAAGGTCAAGGAAATTTTAAAGGAAGAACTCCTTTACGCAAAGGAAAAATTCGGTGACAAGCGCCGCACAGAGCTTGTTGAAGCAACCGAGGAAATAGACCTTGAGGACCTCATAGAAAGGCACACCTGCGTTATAACCGTAAGCCACGCGGGATATATAAAAAGGCAGAGAGCTGACGTTTATTCAGCGCAGAACCGCGGTGGTAAGGGTATAATAGGAATGACCACCAAGGAGGACGATTACGTAGAGGACGTTATCGTCGTAAACAGCCACTCACATCTTCTCTTCTTTACGAATAAGGGAAGGGTTTATGCAAAGAAGGCGTATAGAATTCCCGAGGCGTCAAGAACGGCAAAGGGAACAAATCTTGTAAACATAATAGAGCTTACCGACGGTGAGAGCGTAACGGCTATAATATCAATTTCCGAGTTCTCTGAGGGAGAATATCTCACGATGGTAACGAAGAGGGGAGTAATAAAGAGAACTCTTCTTACCGATTTTGAGTATCAGAGAAAGGGCGGAAAGATTGCTATAAGCCTTGATGAGAACGATGAGCTTATCTTCGTAAGACACACAACAGGTAACGAGAGCCTTATAATTGCAACAAGAGGAGGTCTTGCCGTAAGGTTTGACGAAAATAACGTCAGATGTATGGGAAGGGTTGCTCACGGAGTTAAGGGAATAACTCTTACAGGTGATGATTACGTAGTTGGCGTTGCCGCTGTTGACGATGAAAAGACGCTTCTTACTATAACTGAAAACGGAATGGGTAAGAGAACGGCGTTCTCGGATTTCAGAGAGATGAAGCACAGGGGCGGAAAGGGAGTTACTTGCCAGAACATAACCGAAAAGACGGGCAAGCTCGCCTCAATTATTACTGTTTCCGAGGATGACGACATAATGCTCATAACCAACGAGGGAACTATAATAAGAACCTCAGTTTCCGGAATTAACGTATATTCAAGAACGGCGACCGGCGTTATAGTTATGCGACTTGCCGAGGGCTCCTACATAAACAACGTCGCAAGACTTGAGAGAGAAGAGGAGATAGAAGAGGCAAGCGCGGCGATAGAAAAGGAAATCTCAGACACTTCTGCTGATGAAAAATCAACCGAAAAAATAGATAAGGAAAGCAGCCTAATCGAAGAGGAATCCCTCTGATGAAAAAACTTTTTTGTGTTCTTTTGACCCTGGTGCTTGTTTTCTCCTCGTTTTCCTGCGGAAAAAGGAACAGGGATTACGACGAGTATGAGGTAAAGACGGCTGCCGAAACCCTTATTAGAAAATCAAAAACTCTCAACGATATCTATTGGGGCGCGGGGATAGGATATTACGAGGACGATAACTACGCCAACGGCTATTACTATCCCGCCGACCCAACGTCTCTTTTTGACCTCGGTTTTGAAACGGTAGATGAGCTTAAGGAAAGAACGGCTAAGGTTTTTTCAAAGCAATACTGTGACGTTATATTTGAGGGAAATTTCATTTCCGAGGGCGAAGAGAATCAGGATATACCAAAAAGGTATTACCAAAGCTTTGATTGCATAATGGTTTACTCGAAGGCAACCGTTTTTCTTACCGATAAGGTAACCTATCTTTACGACACGCTTGAGGTTGTGGGTTCTCGCAAGGATACGGTTTTCGTCACCATAAGCGTGAGGGTTGAAAGAGGGGAAGCCTCGCAGGAAAGGGTTATCGAAATAGGGCTCGTAGAGGAAGACGGGGAGTGGAGAATTGACACGCCCACCTACGTTAGCTACAGACAAGAGTAAAATTGCATTTTTATATATCAAAAAAGGAGAGGAAAAGAAAATGACGTTCAAGGAAAAGATAGTTAAGCTCAGAAAGCTCAAAGGACTTACACAGGATGAATTTGCAAGCGCAGTCGGAGTATCGCGCCAGGCGGTTTACAAGTGGGAGTCCGGTCAGTCTTATCCGGAGGTTTCTAAGCTCCTTGAAATGAAGATTCTCTTCAACATTTCAATTGACGACCTTCTTGACGAGAGCTACGAGGTAATAGTTCCCGAAAAGAAGAAAAAGAGGGTTTCAAAGGAAGTCAAAAAAGAAATTGAAAAAGCTGCTCTCGTCGAGGCAGAGAAAGTGGCCGTGACGGAAACTGAACCCGCTCCCGTAGTTCCCGAGGTCAAGGAAGAGCCAGCTTCCGCAGTGGTGGATTTGGCAAAAGAAGAGGAATCCGTTGTCGAGAAAGAGGCAGAGAAAGAGCCTGCTGTCGCAGAAGAGAAAAGGGTCGGCTTCTTTGGAAGACTTTTCGGAAGAAAATAATTTCACCTAAAAATGCAAACTTATATTTAAAAAAGAAAAAGTTTGCAAAAAAATGAAAATATTTGTTTAAAAATTGCCGAAAGCATCAAAATCTGTCGGCTAGGGTGTTTTACGCTTTTTTGCATTTTTATTGTAAAAGGGCGAATATAATATATAAGGCGTGTCGATAATCTTTTAAAAAAGGGTATCGGTTATGCGAGGTTATCAAAAGAGAGTTATATATTTAAAGAACACGGGAAGCCGTCATTTTGAGGAGGCTTATTTTATATTGCGCGAGGATGCCGATAAAAAAACGCCCTCGGGCACGGAAATGATAGAAGAGGCAAACAGGATAATAAAAGAAAATTTTCATAAGGAGCGCTGCGGCTTCGTTTCTTCAAAAAAGTGGTATATATTAGCCTTTTTGATTGGGGGCGTAGCTGCATCTCTCGTTTTTTCTCTTATTTATTTTTTGTAGTCGAGATTGGGACTATTGATTCACATCAAGCCGTAATGCCGCAGGCTTACGGCTTACATAGTTAAATATAAAATCACAGTTGAAGAAAGGAAAAAGATGACGAAAGAAAAAAACAAGACACAAAGATACAGCAAATTAAGAGTTATATCCCTTGGCGGTCTTGGCGAAATCGGGAAAAATATAACTGCGCTTGAATATGGCGATGATATAGTCGTAATAGACGCCGGAATGGGATTTCCCGATGAGGATATGCTTGGAATAGATCTTGTGATTCCGGATATATCTTATCTTGTGAAAAACGCTGATAAGATACGCGGAATACTTATAACGCACGGACACGAGGACCACATAGGAGCCGTCCCATATATTCTCCGTCAGATAAACGTTCCGATATACGGAACAAGGCTTTCTCTTGGAATTATAGAGGGAAAGCTTGATGAAATTTCACCGGGATACGACCCCGATCTTTACACGGTGGAGGCGGGCGACGTTATAAGCCTTGGCGTATTTAAGGCTGAATTTATACACGTAAACCATTCTATTGCGGATGCGTGCGCGATTTCTATAAAAACTCCGATTGGAACAGTATTCCACTCAGGCGACTTTAAGCTTGACGTGTCCCCTATTGACGGGCTTATGATGGACCTTACCAGAATCGGCGAGATTGGACGGGCGGGGGTTCAGCTATTGCTTTGTGAATCAACCAATGCGGAGCGTCCGGGATATACTCCCTCGGAAAGAACGGTTGGAAGCTCTCTTGAGCGAATTTTTATGCAATACGAGGATAAAAGGCTTATAATAGCAACGTTTTCCTCTAATATACACAGGGTTCAACAAATAATTAACGCAAGCGCAAGACACGGGCGCAAGGTTGCTGTTCTTGGCAGAAGCATGGTCAACGTTATAGGAGCTGCAGCGGAGCTGGGCTATATAGATTTGCCTGACGGGGTTCTCGTAGACGTAAATCAGATAAAAAAATACAGACCCGAGGAAATTACTCTTATAACCACAGGAAGCCAGGGAGAGCCGATGTCGGCTCTTTACAGAATTGCTTTTTCAGAGCACGACAGGGTAAAGCTCACTCCAAGCGACGTCGTGGTTCTCTCATCAAGCGCAATTCCAGGGAATGAAAAGCTCGTTGGAAAAATAATAAACGCGCTAATTAAAAACGGCGTTAAGGTGGTGAACGACTCAGTAGAGGACGTTCACGTTTCCGGACACGCCTGCCGAGAGGAAATAAAGCTTCTTATGGCTCTTCTGAAGCCTAAATATTTTATGCCTATTCACGGAGAGGAAAGGCATCTTTACGCGAACAAGGAAAATGCAGAGTTTATGGGAATCCCTGCTCAGAATATATTTATATCCGAGATAGGCAGGGTTCTTGAGCTTGACAAAAAGGGAGCGCGCTTTAACGGCAGCATTCCCGCAGGAAATATCCTAGTAGACGGCTCCGGCGTCGGAGATATAGGTAGCGTAGTTCTAAGAGACAGAAAGATACTTTCCGAGGACGGACTCGTCGTTGTGGTTGCCACGGTGGACACGGCAAGCGGAGAGCTTGTTTGTGGGCCTGATATAGTTTCAAGAGGATTCGTATACGTAAAGGAATCAGAGGAACTTGTGGAAAGGGCAAGACGCGTTGCTGAAGCAGCTCTTGCGCGCGCCTCGGTCAGAAGACACGACGACAGAATGCAAATAAAAGCGCATTTGAAGGATGAGCTGTCGAGATTCATTTTCAAAGAAACCAAGCGCAGACCAATGATTCTGCCGATAATAGTTGAAATCTAATATGGTACGCATAGCAGTTTTGGACATTACAGGGTGTGACGCCGATGAATTTGAGGCTCAAAACCCAATTCCAGACACCGTCAAGAAAAGAATAGAAAAAGCAAAAAATCCGGGAGAGAGAATTCTGAAATACGCGGCGTACGCCCTTCTTGCTAAGATATACAGCGAAATGCGTTGCGGCAAAGAAATTCCTGAAATAATTGACACGTCCCACGGCAAGCCGCGTTTTGACGACTCTTTTGTTAACTGTGGTTTGGATTTCAACATATCTCACGACAATGGAGCGGTGGCGGTTGCCATCTCGGATAAAGAGGTGGGAGTGGACCTTCAGTCCCACGGTGCGAGCACTGGCGCCGCTGCACGTATCGGCACGCGGTTTGCAAACGCCCTCGCGATGCTTGATGAGAGAGAGGGGGAGGTATCCGACATTTCTTTTTCCTTTTTTGTGGTGTGTGACGGCAAAATTTCAGAAAAGTGTGGCAAGGAAGCCGAGATTGACGTTTTAGCAAAAGAAAAATCCAGTTGTGACTTTTTTGCGAGATGGACAGTGCTTGAAGCGGCGCTCAAGCTTGATGGCGGGGGATTTGCGAGCATTGGCAAACTCGAAGATGTTGTTCGGAACGCCATCTTTAAAACATTTACTTTTAAATTGAGGGATAAAAAATACACTCTGACGGTAGCAACCGAAAAAGAATAAAAAAGAGCAGGAACGTAAGGTTGAAAAAGACCTTGTATTCCTGCTCTTTTTTTGTAAAACCGAGAAATCAGATTTTCCCATTTAGCTTTTTCACGAGAATCCCTGATATAATTCCGACCACAGCGCCTGCTACCGTTCCCGAAATAATAAGAGGCGGAAGGTAAGCCGATATGGCGGCGTTTTCCATTATGATGCACGCGCATATAATCTGTCCTGCGTTGTGAAATACACCGCCCGCCACACTGACTCCCATTTCGCTGAAGAAAGGGAGCTTTTTTAAAGCTATCATTGTAATGAAGGAAAGAAGCGCTCCGGAAAGCGCGTATAAAAGGCTCACTGCCGATCCAAAAAGAAGCGAAGAAAGGCACACTCTGACGAGGGAAACGCATCCCGCCTCGCGCCAGCCGTAAGTATAAAGGAGAAAGACCGTGACAATGTTCGATAGACCTATCTTTATACCCGGCACGGCAACGAACGGGGGAATTTGTGATTCAATAAAGGAAAGAAGCAAAGCAAGAGCCACGGAAAGAGAAAGAGTGGTAAGCTTTTTTGTATTCATAAGCTCCTCCTTCACCTCCCGTGGCATGCTTTAATTAGATAATATGTCTTCGCCAACGCCAAGGATTTCAATCATTACCCTGTTCGGCAGGCAAACTATTCTCTCGCCCGACATAGATATTTTTCCTTGATTTACACAAAGCCTATCGGGGCAGCTTGCATCCTTAAGATAGGCGCATCCGTTGGATATTACAAGAATATTTGTTCCGTCGTTTAAAGAGTATTCTCCGTCATCAAAGAGTGAATACTCGGCAACCGCCTCGCCGTCAACCGTTACGAGAACGGAGCTCCCCTCATCCCTCGTAAGCTCAACCAAAAGAAAGACGAGCAAAGAAACAAAGAGCAGCGCAAGGATAAGCATCAAGTCGCCGAGCAGCTTTTTCTTATTCAAAATGAGCTCCGCAGATGAAATTTCCCTCGTGGATGCATTTGACGGGGCAGACCTCGCGGCAGGCTCCGCAATCTATACACTTGTCGTAATCTATTGAAGCGAGATTGTCCTTTACGACGATAGCGCCGGTCGGGCAGGTCTTTTCGCACTTTCCGCAGGCTATACAGCCGTTTTTGCAGTATACTCGAACCTGAGCGCCTTTATAATGGTTGTTGCAGGTTACCGCTACGCGCGCGGTATCTCTTATAAGATGAATTATACTGTTGGGGCATTCCTTTACGCAAAGACCGCATCCGATGCATTTTCTTGGGTCTATTGTTGCAAGGCCCTTGTCGTTTATGCAAATTGCATCTCTTGGACAAACCTTGATGCAGTCGCCGTAGCCAAGGCAGGCGAAGGTGCAATAGTTATCGCCGGAGTAGTTTAGGTTAGCGGCTTTGCAGGTTTTAGGACCGTCGTAGTCGTATTTTCTTTCCTCGGGCAGACAAAATCCGTTACAGGAAACGTAAGCAACCTGCTCAATAACGTCTTCGGCATTCGTACCCATAATGGTGGCAATTTCTTTTGCCGTTCCGTCTCCGCCGGGGATACATAAATTAGCCTTTTCGGTTATTCCCTCGGAAGGCGCCTTCGCGTAAGCGTCACAGCCTGAAAAGCCGCAAGCGCCGCAGTTAGCGCTTGGAAGAGTATCGCGGATTGCCATAGCGCGTTCATCCTCCTTAACACCGAAAAAAGCTGAGGCAACGGTGAGAAGAAGGGCGCAGAGCGCTCCTGCCGCAAGAAGAACAATAACAGGAATTAAAATTTCCATTTTGCCACCTCCTATGCCAAGAGGTTTTCGACTATTCCGCTAAAGCCAAAGAATGCAAGCGAAACAATCGAAGCCGCTATAAGAGTTATGGGAAGGCCCTTTACGCTTTCGGGGGAGGGGCAGTTTTCTATCCTTGAGCGCACTCCTGCGAAAAGAACCATTGCAAGCAAAAAGCCAAGTCCGACACCGAGGGACGAGAACATAGACTCGATGAAATTATATCCGTCGGTGATGTTGTTTATCGTAACGCCGAGGACGGCACAGTTTGTGGTTATAAGCGGAAGGTATACGCCGAGCGACTTGTGAAGCGCAGGGATGAATTTTTTGAGGATTATCTCAACGAACTGCACGAGAGCCGCAATTACGAGAATGAAAACAATGGTTTGAAGATATCCGAGATTGAATCTGTCAAGAACATAGGTCTGTATAGGCCACGTTGTCGCTGTCGCGCAGAGCATAACGAAAATTACCGCGATGCCCATTCCGCATGCCTGATTGATTCTTTTGGAAACTCCGAGGAATGGACAGATTCCGAGGAAGCGCTGAAGAACGTAGTTGTTTACAAGCACTCCTGCCATAAGAATGAGAATAAGCTCCTTCATCAGATTTTATCCTCCTTTTCCGAACTGTTTGCGGCGATTTCTATGCTCTCGCTGCAAGACACCTTGCCGCAAAGAGAAGCAGAGGGGCATCCCTCGCAGGAGAAGTTTTTCCTCTTTCCTTCGCCTTTTTTGGGACCTATCTTATTAACTATTGCAATAAGAATACCGAACACTAGGAATCCGCCGGGGGCTTGCGCAAAAATCGGTATTTTGTAGTTTACGAGGAAGGGAATTTCTATTCCCGCAAAGCTACCCGAGCCGAGAATCTCGCGAATCGTCGCCATAGCGACGAGAGCTATAAGAAAGCCAAGACCCATTCCTGCTCCATCAAGAGCGGAATCCAAAACGCTGTTTTTTCTTGCAAACATCTCAGCGCGTCCGAGTATGATGCAGTTTACAACGATGAGAGCAAGGTAAACTCCCATCATATCGTAAAGGTCGGGCAGATATGCGTGCATTATCATTTGAACAACGGTAACGAACGCGGCGATTATAACTATATAGCAAGGGATTCTTACTGTGTCGGGAATAATTTTACGCATAGCGGATATAGCAACGTTCGAGCAGATAAGAACAACCGTTGCCGCAATGCCCATGCTGAGAGCATTTATAACGCTTCCTGTCTGAGCGAGAGTCGGACAGGTACCGAGAATAAGAACGAGAACGGGGTTTTCGGCTATAAGGCCCTTTAGGAATATTGAAAGCTTGCTTACAGGTTCTTTATTCTTCATTTTGCCGCCCTCCTTTTCTTCTTAATAATGACAAGTATCACAGCTGAGGCTGCCGCCGCAAAAAGAACTACAATGCCGACAGCTCTTGCTATCGGGAAATGAGTGGGTACATAGGGGAACGCCGCTATTATTGCGTCCTTGAGGTCGGAGGAGGTTCCGGTTGCGCTGGTTATGAGCTCAACCTCTTCCGCGTTTTCCGCGTTCTTGCCGATAAAGCGTGTCGGGAAATCGCCCGCCTCAACGCCGTGACCGACGTTCCATATAAGAAGATTTACGTTTTGTATAGTTCCCTCAGTGTCAAAGTATACGAGGGCCTCGGTGGCGACAGAGCCACCCCATCCGGTTGTTACTATATAAGCAACGTATCCTCTGCCAAGGGTTTCCTTGTAAAGCCTCCTGAGTGTATTGGGTGCATTCTCTGGAAGCTCGACAAGCTCAAAATCGGACGACATAGGAACGGTTTTGTCTACCAGCTCAAGAAGCTTTTCGTCGCTTCTCGGAATCATCTTGGTAACTGTGTAAACCGCATCGCTTACAGATGCGCGGAAATCGGCCGAAGTTCCGGTAGCTCCGGTAATTATATCAACGTCGCCAACCGACCAGTTGTCCTTACCTACAAAATTTTGTGCATATCCATCTGCGCTAACACCGTGTCCGACGTTCCATGTGAGGTGGTTTATAGCCGCAACGTTTCCGTTGAGGTCTATATAAACAAGACCCTCGTTTGCTATGCTGTCGCCCCATCCGCGAGTAAGAATATAAGCAACGTAGCCAACGCCGTCAGCCTTGTAAAGACGCTTTAGCGTTTCGGGAGCGTTTTGGGGAGTTACGTCCTCAAGGGTCTTTGCCTCGGGAAGAAGCTCGCCTGCAAGTGCGATGAGCTCGTCATCGGTTCTCGGAAGAACCTCAGGAACAGCGCCGACGCTCTCATCGTCTTTATCATCCTCCGGGAGAGAAATACTGCCACCCGTTACGGCGTTTACAGCGTCAACAACCGCCTTCTTGATTGCGGTTGAGGAAACGGTTGCGCCCGTGAAGGTTTCAACGTCTGAGACCTCTGAGGCGTGAACACCGTCGAAGCTGCTCGGGTATTCCTTCATACCCGCTTTTCCGTGGCTTTCTGATTCGTTTGTCACGACCGCCTTTGTGACTCTGTTTTCGGTGTCAACTCCGACTGTGAGTGAAATGTTACCCGCATAGCCTTTGACCACGAGTGTTACGACGTGACCGATGAGCGTGTTACCTTCAGTGACCTTATACATAGCTGTAACGGTGTCAGGGGTGTTTTCCGGGAGCGGATTTATCGGCTCAAACTCACCGTCAAGAACCTCTCTGAGCGAGTCGTAGACCTTTTGCTCTTCCATCTTCTGTATTACGGGACCGGTCAAAATATTAACTGCGCCGAGAACCAGGGCAACAACAAGACATATTACTGTGAGGATTACGACGGGCATTATATTTTTCTTAGTCATGCCACCTTACCTCCAAGCGCGCGTTTTTTTGTCCAGCTCTCAATGTAGGGAGAGAGAATATTCATAAAGAGTATCGCGAAGGAAACGCCCTCGGGATATGAGCCGAAGAATCTGATAAGGAACGTAATAAGTCCGCATCCAAAGGCAAATATCATTCTGCCGGAGCGGGTTATAGGAGTCGTTACGTAATCGGTCGCCATAAATATCGCGCCGAACAAAAGCCCTCCAGAGATAATCTGATAAAGAGCTGTCTGGAAGCTGTTTTCAACTATAAGAGTGAGAACGAATACCGTTCCAACAAAAATTAAAGGAACCTCGAAATTAATCACCTTGCGGACAACGAGGTAGACGAAGCCGGCAAGAAGCGCAAGAACGCAGGTTTCTCCGATTGCTCCGCCGCGAAGACCGAGGAGCATATCCAGAAGCGCGGGGAGCTCTCCGCCGTTTTTGAGAACGTCAAGCGGCGTTGCTCCGGATATTAACTCGGGGTTGGTTGAAATCTTAGGTATAGCACCGCCGCCGAGTGTGCCCGTAAAAGAAATGAGAAGGAAAATTCTCGCCGTTACCGCAGGGTTTGCAAAGTTGCAACCAAGACCGCCGAAAAGACATTTTACGACGATAATAGCAAATACAGAGCCGATGGCGCACTGCCATATGGGAGAATTTGCATGAAGATTAAGTCCCAAAATAAGACCGGTAACCACGGCGGAAAGATCGGATACCGTCTGGTCTCTTTTTACTATGATATTAAATAAAAACTCAGAAAGAACCGCACCCGCGACGCAGGTTGCAATAACCGCAAGAGCGCGCCAGCCGAAAATAACGCAGCCGGCAATAGCCGCCGGAGCCAGCGCAATTATAACGTCAAGCATTATTTGCTGAGTTGTCGCCGATGAACGAATGTGCGGCGAGGATGAAACTGAAAGCTTATTCATTTTGCGCCCTCCTTTAATCTTTCTTCGCTTTTTGAGCGTTAAATTCGCGCAGGTCTGCTTTGGCGAGCTTGTTGTTTTCAACAAGCGGACGTTTTGCGGGGCAGACGAAGGAACAAGAGCCGCACTC
>JAZORD010000034.1:0-15683 GCA_045656445.1 Eubacteriales bacterium
ACCATACAGGTGTCTTCGTCCATAACGATAAGACCGCCCGAGCCCATCATACATCCAAGAGAAACGAGGTTATCGTAGTCAACCTCGGTGTTAATAAGGCTTGCGGGGATACATCCTCCGGAAGGACCTCCGGTCTGAGCAGCCTTGAACTTCTTACCGCCGGGGATACCGCCGCCTATCTCATTGATAATCTCATCAAGGGTAGTACCCATAGGAATTTCAACAAGACCTGTGTGCTTAATCTTTCCGCCGAGAGCGAAAACCTTTGTTCCCTTGGACTTTTCAGTACCCATGGAAGCAAACCAATCAGCGCCGCGAAGGATGATCTGAGGAATATTTGCAAAGGTCTCAACGTTATTTTCAACGGTGGGACGGCCGAAAAGACCCTTAACTGCAGGATACGGAGGACGGGGACGCGGCTCGCCTCTGTTACCCTCAATAGAGGTCATAAGAGCGGTTTCCTCACCACAAACAAACGCGCCTGCGCCAAGTCTGATGTCCATATCGAAGTCGAATCCAAGACCGAATATGTTTTTGCCGAGAAGTCCGGCAGCTCTTGCGTCCTTTATAGCCTTGTCAAGTCTGTTAACTGCGATAGGATATTCAGCTCTTACGTAAACGTAACCCTGTGTTGCACCTATTGCATAACCTGCAATGGCCATCGCCTCGATAAGACAGTGGGGGTCACCCTCAAGAACAGAACGGTCCATGAATGCTCCGGGGTCGCCCTCGTCAGCATTACATACTACGTATTTCTGGTCAGCTTTGTTAGGAGCGCAAAGAGCCCACTTACGACCGGTGGGGAATCCTCCGCCGCCTCTTCCGCGAAGACCGGAATCCGAAACAATCTTGGTTACCTCATCGGGAGTGTATTCGGTAAGCACCTTTGCAAGCGCCTGATAACCGTCAACAGCTATGTATTCATCGATGTCCTCGGGGTCGACAACGCCGCAGTTACGAAGAGCAACGCGGATTTGCTTTTTGTAGAAGTCGGTTTCATTTAGAGATTTAATGGAGCCGTCCTCTTCAACCGTTTCATCATAAAGGAGCGAGCGAATGGGATTACCATTCAAAAGGTGCTCCTCAACTATCTGGGGAACGTTCTTGATGTCAACCATCGAATAGAAGCATCCCTCGGGATAAACTATCATAATAGGTCCGAGTGCGCAAAGACCAAAGCAACCGGTCAAAATGACCTGAACATCCTTGTCGATTCCGCATCTCTTTATTTCTTCATTCAGCTTGTCTACTATTTCAGTGCTGTGAGAAGAAGTACAGCCGGTACCGCCGCATACAAGCACAGTATACTTGTAATCGGATTTTGCTTCCTTGAGCATTACATCGTCAGCCTTACGGAGAACGACTTTTTTAAGAGCAGCAGCGCGAGCGGCATTCAGTTCTGCAACTGTTTTCATTTATGCTTTCCTCCTGTTTTTTGTTTGAATGAATCTATAAATTTACACTTAACTTAGGCCTGATACTTTTCAAGTATGCCTTTTACGTCGTCCTTTGAAAGACGACCGTAAACCTCTTCGTTTACGGTAAGAACGGGGGCAAGACCGCACGCACCTATGCAACGGCAAGCTGAAAGAGAGAAGCGTCTGTCCTCTGTGCATTCGTCCCCGCCAATGCCAAGCACCTCCTGAAGCTTGTCGTAAAGATCGCCCGCGCCTTTTACATAGCAAGCAGTACCGAGACAAACGGAGATGTGGTATTCGCCCTTGGGAGTGAGAGCAAACTGAGCGTAGAAGGTAGCGACGCCGTAAACCTTTTCAAGCGGAACGTCCATACCGTCAGCTATCATCTTTTGAACCTCAATGGGGAGGTAACCGTAGATTCCCTGAGCTTCCTGCATTACAGCCATAAGGCGGCTCTTATCGCTTTTGTTAGCTTCAATGAATGCGTCAAGCCTTGCTTTTTGCTCTGCGGTTCCGTTAAATGGGAGTGTTGAGAGTTTTTTGAGCATTTATGTATCCTCCTTTTTCTTTCTGTAAGTGTACTCACGTTACATTAGTATATATTATATCACTACATAGTTTAAATTTCAATACCTAAAGCCAAAATTGCTAAAAATTTAACATACTTTTTTTGAAAAATCCTCAAATAACGCCGAAATTAACTTTTTCCCGACAACAGAATCGCAGTTTTTCACACTTTTTCCGTCTAATTCGGTAGCTTTAAGGCAAAGTTTGGTAGTGCTCGTCACCAAAACCTCGTCCGCGCAGTAAAGCTCTGATTTGGTGAACGGAGTCTCTTTTATCGGAACTCCAAGTCTTTCGCAAAAATACAAAAGCCTTTTGCGCGTTATTCCGGGAAGAATAAATTTTCCGTTGGGGTGTGTATACAGTACACCGTCCTTTATTATGTGAATGTTTGAGTGCGCGCATTCTGTCACAGCCCCGTCTCTTACAAAAACAGCCTCGTCGCATCCCGCCTCCTCCGCTTTTTTTGATGCCAGCACCGCCGGCAATAGATTGAGCGTTTTTACGTTACACATTGAATATCTGAGGTCGGGCAGGGTAATGAGCTTCAGCTCTTTGTCTGGGGCAGGGAGCGAATGCTCCTTTAGCGTTATTAAAAGATTTGAGATTTCTGTGTTCGGATAGCTGTGCGTGCGCTCCTTAGAAAAGCGAGTCAGCTGCAAATAGATAAAATATTCATCAAATCCGTTTTTTGAAATAAGACTCCGTATGAGTTCAGAAAGCTCTTTTCTTTTTGTTTTTATCGGTATTCCTATTTTGGCGGCGTTAGAGAAAAAACGATCAAGGTGGTCATCTTCAAGATAAACTCGGCCTTCGCGTCCTATTGCCGCATCGTAAATTCCGTCACCGAAAAAAACAGCCCTGTCGGAAAGCGGTACTCTCACCTTTGAAAAATCGCAAAAATCTCCGTTATAATACGCAATACTCATAAATCTCCTCCACGAACTTTATCATATATTTTATTTTATTCGCAAGAGAAATTTTTGCTAAAGCGTATGATTACAACGGAGATTTTTTTATATCAGTTGAAGCTTTTTTCAAGCACTTTGTTTCCAAGGAAATCCTTTACCGTGAAGGTTCTGTTTTCGTATATCATATAGGTTTTCGGATTGTTTTCCTTGGGGAGTGATGCAGAGCCGGGATTGAGGTAATAATTACCGTTGCCGAATGGCTCGCATTTCAAAACGTGAGTGTGTCCGTGAAGAAGAATTTCACCTTCTCTTAACGGGGGTGGAGTAGCGGTGTTGTGGTGGTGGCCGTGGGTGGCGAATATTCCAAGCCCGTCAAGCTCAAAGTACGCGTAATCTGCAAGAATAGGAAACTCAAGAACCATCTGGTCAACCTCGGTGTCGCAGTTTCCCCGAACCGACAAAATCACATTTTTATTTGCATTCAAAAGCTCTATCGCTTCCTTTGGAGCGTAGGTTTTGGGAAGGTCGTTTCTCGGACCGTGATAAAGCAAATCGCCAAGTATGAGTATTTTGTCTGCGCGCTCCTTTTTAAACGCGTCAAGAAGATTTTTTACGGCCTCGGCATCGCCGTGTATATCCGAGCAAATCAAGAGTTTCATTTTGATGCATCCTTTATAATTTTTGATATGTTTGAAAAGCGCTCGGCATCTACCTTAAGCACCTTTCTGTCGTAGGTTAAAAAACCGTTGGTTTCATCCTCAACATCAGAAATTTGGGTGTAAACCAAGGCTGAAACGCCTTTTTTGACAAGCGGAAGAACTTCGTCAAGATAAAGGTGCGCAACAGCAGATTCGAAATCCGAGAGCTTGTCAAAGGACTTATAGCCATAATTTTGCTCCCCGAAAAGATGTCCTTCGCACCTGTGTGAATACCCGCCAAATTCGCTGATAACGGTGGGACGCTCGGCGCTTATTTTTAGCCTTAGCTTTTTGAAATAAACGTGGTGGGAATCAAGGTCGCTTTTCTTTTGCCAAAACCACCCTGACGTAGCGTCGAATACTCTCGTCCCGTCAAGCTCCTTAAGCTCGCGGTATACCTCGTCTGCCGTAAACTGTCCCCAGCCTTCATTGAATACCGTGTAGCAAAGCACCGACGGATAGTTGTAAAGCAGCTCCACTGTTTCTTTTGAGTGCTGCATGAATATTTCACGGGACTTTGGATTTTTATGAAAATTCTTGTCGGAAAATCTTTTAAGTCCAAGCGTGGGCAGAGCGGTATCTCTTATAAACGAGTAGTCCGAGTTGTTTACCATATCCTGAAAAACGACCATACCAAGTGTGTCGCACAGATAATAAAAAATTGCAGGCTCTATTTTTATGTGCTTTCTCAGCATATTAAAGCCGAGAGTCTTTGCGGTGATTATATCGTTTTTATATCCCTCGCTGGTGGCCGGGAGATATATTCCGTCCGGGAAATATCCTTGGTCAAGCAGTCCGTGAAAGAGATATGGTTCACCGTTAAGACAAAGACGCGGCGCGTTTTCTATTCGCTTTACGCTTATTTCGCGGAGCGCAAAATAACTTTCTATCCTGTCGGTTTCGGTTTCTATTTTAAATCTGTAAAGGTGCGGGCTTTCAGGTGACCAAGTCTTTATTTCGCTCGGTGTCAGGGTAATATCGTTTTCTTCAAATTCAAAGACCTCGCCGCTATCGAGAAGGGTTAGTCTTTTGTGCTTTGATTCGGTATTAAGCTCTATTTTGACCGAGCTTTGCGTCGGGGTTATTTTTATGTTTTTTATGGGTGATTCAGGAAGGCTTTCGAGCCAAACCGTTTGCCATATTCCGCTGACGGGGGTATACCACATACCGCCGCGTTTTTTCTTTTGCTTTCCGTAAGGATAAAGTGTAGAAAGGGAGTCCCTTGCCACCACCTTTAGTTCGTTCTCGCCGTCGCAGAGAAAATCGGTTATATCAAAGAAAAAGGGTAAATATCCGCCCTCGTGAGCGCCCGTTTCTTTTCCGTTGACGAATACTCGGCAAAGCTGGTCTACGGCTCCAAAGTGCAGTAGAATTCTGTCCTTTTTGAATCCGTCCGGTATTTTGAAGCTCCGTCTGTAAAATAGAAGCTCTGCGTCGGTATGTCCGCGTCCTATTCCGGAAAGCGTGGATTCCGGGCAAAACGGAACTAAAATTTTTTCAGTGTATTCCACAGGCTCGGCTTGTGAGTAAGCGAAGTCCCATTCTCCGTTTAAGGATAAAAACGAGTCCCGTTTTAAGAGCGGACGCGGATATTCGCAGTGGGGCGCGAGTCTGTCCACGTTATCAGCGAAAGGAGTTGTCAGTGTTTTTTGTGTTTTCATATTTTATACCGCAAATATACTCACCGCAAAGAGCAAAAGTGACATAATGATGAAAAGAACCGAGCCGGTGTTGAGGACAATCGTGCCCACGACCCTTTCTTTTGGAATTTTGTATTCGCAGACACCCGACAGCTTGATTTTTTTACCTGTGATATGGGAAATCAGCATGGCTATTCCTGCAAATATGAGCGCGTAATTGATAATTGAATAGGTACCCACAGCCATTGCGTTTTGTATGAATTTAAGCATATCGACCTTTCCGCCCTCGTTCATTATCACGCTCATCTGTTCGATTTCCTCGGCCATCTTAATTATAGGCATAATTAAAACCGAACCGAAGAAGTTTATTATCATGTGCATAAGAATGCTGTATTTGACGTTCCCGGTTTTAGTATACATATATCCAAGAACAAATCCCAGCATTGCCGCGTAGAAGAACTGATAAAAATTACCGTGGAAAAGACCGAAGGCAATAGAGGAAACGGTTATTGCAACCGCGTCACCGTATCTTCCGAGTCTGTCTATCATAAGCTTTCTGAACATAAGCTCTTCAACGATAGGACCGATTATAACGACCACGAGGAAAACAAGCCATAACGGTGTGGTTTCAATCAGGTCGCTCGTAGAGTTTTTTATTTCGTGACCGAGGATTGTGCCGATTATGCCGTTCAAGGAGCTTCCTATCATATTTCCTACAAACATAACGCCCTGCGAAATTAAAAATAGCGAAAAAAACTCTCCGGCGCTCATTTTCTTTCTATCGCGCGGCAAGGTTACCATATTCCGTACTATCAATACAAATATAGGAAATCCGATAAGGTACATCGGTGCTATGCTGAGTAACCACTGAAAGTAAATATTATTTTCTAAAAGCTCACCTGCCGCGTCCGGCTTTAATATCAGTGATATGATAACTTGAATCAGTATCACTGCAGCGTAGCTCACAGCGTTGAATACAAAAAGACCAAGGTGAAAGCGTGAGAAAAACCCGCGCGCTTCTTTCACCTTGCTTTCTGTGTAAAGGCTGTAATAATCGGGCTCGTGTCCGTATGAATTGTTCTGATAACTGTAATCATTCATAAGAATCTCCGTATTCTTCTCGAAATTGTTTAATTTAATCTATTCTACCATTAAATAAAAATAAATGCAACAATATTCACCAAATTTTCACTTTTAGAGAATAAAATTAATATTTATTTGATTTGACCTTGAATTTGTATTTTTTATGTGATAGAATTATAATGTTATTTACTCTTACTCGAGGGAGAGCTTTATGCTGATTAAAGGATTTGACAACGAAAAATATCTCAAGCTTCAGTCGCAGAAGATAAAGGAGAGAATCGAGCTTTTCGGTGAAAAGCTTTATCTTGAGTTTGGCGGCAAGCTCTTTGATGATTTTCACGCGTCCCGTGTCATGCCGGGATTTGCGCCCGACACAAAGATTAAAATGCTCATAGAGCTTAAGGATGAGGCAGAGATAATAATTGCTATCAATACAGCTGATATAGAAAAAAATAAAGTCAGGGGAGATCTTGGAATTACCTATGACCTCGATGTTTTGCGCCTTATTGACGCCTTCCGCGGATACGGGCTCTACGTTGGCTCGGTAGTAATGACAAGATACAAGCCGAATCCAACAGCAGATGCCTTTAAGCAAAAGCTTGAAAATCTAGGTATAAAGGTGTATAAGCACTATGCAATAGACGGTTATCCGCACAATATACCTCTTATCGTTTCCGATGAGGGATACGGTAAAAACGAGTATGCAGAAACGACTCGCTCCCTTGTGATTGTAACGGCACCCGGTCCCGGCTCGGGAAAAATGGCAACCTGTCTTTCTCAGATATACCATGAAAATAAAATGGGAAGGAAGTCCGGATATGCAAAGTTTGAGACCTTCCCAATTTGGAATATTCCGCTTTCACATCCGGTAAACCTTGCCTACGAGGCGGCAACAGCAGACCTTGCAGACGTTAATATGATTGACCCCTTCCATCTTGAAGCATACGGAGTCACGACTGTTAATTATAACCGCGACGTTGAGGTGTTTCCCGTCCTCCGCGCAATGTTTAAGGGGATACTGGGAGAATGTCCTTATAAATCACCCACCGATATGGGCGTAAATATGGCTGGCTTTTGTATATTTGACGACGATGCGGTATGTAAGGCGGCAAGGCAGGAGATAATCAGGCGTTATTTTGCGGCTCTCTGTAATCGCAGACAGGGCGCCGGAAACGACGTTGAGGTGCAGAAGATTGAAATTCTGATGCAGCAGCTTTGCATTGATATAAAGGAAGAGCGCAAATGCGCCCCGGCAGCTAATTTGCGTGCGGAAGAAACGGGTGCACCCGCTGCGGCTATCGAGCTTAACGATGGAAGAATAGTGACGGGAAAGACGTCGAATCTTCTCGGAGCTTCGAGCGCTGTACTTTTGAACGCTCTGAAGGCAATTGCGGATATAGATAAGGATAAGGATATAATTTCACCCGAGATACTTGAGCCTATCCAGCTCCTCAAAACCAAAAATCTCGGTAATCATAACCCAAGGCTTCACACCGATGAGGTGCTTATTGCTCTGGCAGTTTCCGCGGCAAACAGCAATGATGCAAAACGCGCGCTTGACGCAATTTCTGAGCTCAGAGGCGCTGAAGTTCACTCAACGGTCATTCTTTCGCAGGTTGATACCGGAACCTTCCGCAAGCTTGGCGTAAACCTTTCCTGCGAGCCTAAATATCAAACGAAAAAGCTATTTCACAAATAATATTAATAAAACCGAGCTCGCCGAACATCATGATTTTCAGCGGGCTCTTTGTTTACTCGTGGTTATGGGAGAATTTATGATAGCTTCAATAATATTTGGCGCGGTCGCATTTGCACTTCTTGCGGTTCTTTTTATCCGCGCGGCAATTTTTAAGCCAAAGAAAACCGAGCATCGAGAAGCGCGCGAAATTTCTGTTGACGGATATGACGCGGCGCAAGCTCTTGCAAAGATGATAAGGTGTAAGACCGTGTCTTCAAGTGATAAGCAATTTGAGGACGAAGGAGAATTTGAAAAATTTAAAAGTCTTTTACCCACGCTTTTCCCCAAGGTATATGAGGTCGCAAGCTGCGAAGAGGTGGGTGATAGGGCAATTCTTCTAAGATGGCGCGGAAAAAGCAGCGAAGCTCCGACAGTGCTTATGGCGCATTACGATGTTGTAAGCGCAGAAGAGGAAAAATGGGAGAAGCCTGCCTTCGACGGCATAATAGAAAACGGAGTTCTGTGGGGTAGGGGAGCAATTGACACAAAGGTAACTCTAAACGGAATTCTTTTCGCGGCGGAGGAGCTTATAAAAGAGGGTTTTGTGCCTGAGAGGGATATATATATGGCGTTCAGCGGTGACGAGGAGATAAACGGTCACGGAGCGCCAGATATAGTTAAACTGTTTAAGGAAAGAAAAATAGTTCCGGGTATAGTTCTTGACGAAGGAGGTGCCGTCGTAGACGGCGTTTTCCCCGGAGTAAATCAGCCCTGCGCTCTTATCGGTATAGCCGAAAAGGGAATGATTAATATTGAATACAGCGTTGCGGGCGGCGGTGGTCATTCCTCCTCTCCGGAGCCTCACACACCTGTCGGAAGACTTTCTAGGGCGTGTGTTAAGATAGAAAGGCGTTCTTTCAGATTTCGTATAACACAGCCCGCAAAAAAGATGTTTTACACACTTGCAAGACGCTCGGGATTTTTATATCGCTTGATTTTTGCAAACCTTTGGTTTTTCTCACCGATACTAAATATTACAACTAAAGAATCAGGCGGGGAGCTTAACGCTCTGGTTCGTACCACAGTTGCCTTTACTCAAATGGAGGGCTCAAGAGGTATGAACGTCATACCGCCGGTCGCTAAAATGGTGTCAAATCACAGAATAATTCCCGGTGAAACTATGGAAACCGTTACGGCTCGTATTAAAGAAATTGTGAGAGATAAGAAGGTTAATATCCGTGTAATTGACGGAATGAATCCTTCATGTATCTCATCGACCGACTGCGAGGCGTGGGAGCTTCTTTCGTCTGTGATATCGGACACGTGGCAGGATGCCATCGTATCTCCGTATCTTATGCTCGCCTGCTCGGATTCTCGCCACTGGGGAGAGATAAGCGATAAGGTGTATAGATTTTCGCCCTTGACACTCTCAAAGGAGGAGAGGGGATATATCCACGGAAATAACGAGCGGCTGCCGATAGAAAAAATTGCGAAAACAGTCGAATTTTACGCGAGATTTATCAGAAAAGCTTAAAGGTCTTTATTAGCGGGGTTATCAATGAGGTTTCCGTTTTTATCAAACCTTGAGCCGTGGCAGGAGCAATCCCATGTGCGCTCGTGCTTATTCCAGGTAAGTCCGCATCCAAGATGCGAACACCGCTTATGACCAAAGCTAAGCCAACCTCGCATAGCTTCAAGTGCGTTTTTTGCAAGCTGTGGACGAAAAAGCGTCCTTGCAGGAGAATAGATGTCTTCGTACTCAGCCTCGCCTGTGGTAATCAAGTCTGTGAGCAGCTTTGCCGCAGCCATAGAGCTTGACATTCCCCATTTGTTAAAACCGGTGGCAACGTAAATATTCGGTGCAAACGCAGAATATTTTCCAACGTAGGGAACGCCGTCAAGAGTTATGCAATCCTGCGTTGCCCACCTATCCGTTATTTTTGCATTGGGAAAATATTTTTTTGCTGCGTTCTCTAAAGGAAGCCATCCCGCGCACTCTTTACCCGTGCGGTGATTACCGCCGCCAAGCAAAAGATATTTTCCGAAGCTTCGCAAGGAAAGACCGCCATTTTTTTCATCAAGGTAAACTCCATCAAGATGCGGAGCATCCTTCATGGCTATAACGTAGGAGCGTTCTTGGAACATTTTGAGAAAGTAAAGTCCGTATTTATCTATAAAGGGAAAGTGCGTCGCGATAATTATCCGATTTGCGTTGATTGAAAATTTATCGGTAAAAGCCGTGTTTTTTTCTATTTCCAAAACCCGCGAATGCTCATAAATATTAAGACCCTGTGATATTTGTGCAAGAAATTTCAAAGGGTTGAATTTTCTTTGGTCACGAAACTCCAAAGCTCCGCTTATTTTAAACGGCAATTCTGAGGTTTCTTTGTATTCTGCGCTTATTCCAAGCAGCTTAAGTGTTTCTGCTTCTTTTAAAATGTTATCTTTATCCAGTGTTGAATATATATACGAGCTTGTTTTTTCATAATCGCAGTCAATATTTTCGCAAAGCCTATCATACTCTTTTATAGCGTTTTCGTTGGCGTCGTAGTATTTTTTTGCAAAGGATTTGTTAAATTCCTTCAACAGTCTTGTGTATATAAGACCGTGCTGCGAGGTTATTTTTGCAGTAGTATTAGCCGTTGTTTTATTGCAGATTTCATCGGCCTCAACCAGAGCGTAATCAATACCAAGTGTATCAAGCATATGCGCTGTAAGAATACCGCATATACCGCCTCCAACTATGAGCACGTCGGTATTTATGTCCTTTTCAAGCGCGTGGAACTTTGGCATTCGAGTGCCCTTTTGCCATATTGAATTCAAAAAAATCACCACCCGAAAATAGTATTTCCGAGCGGAGTTTTTTTATTATAATCTGATATCGCACTTTTTAAAAAATTATATTCGGACGTAAGGTCCATCGGAGGATAAAATGAAGCAATTACCTGCTATAAAAGGGAAAACCTTAATAATTTTGATTTTGTCATTGCTTTTGGCGTCAACAGCGTGCATATGTGCCGTTTATCTTTTGGATTTTTATAAAGCAAATGATCAAGCCATAGCTGAATTCAAAATTGCACAGGACATAAAGGAATATCAGCTAAAAAAAGGAGTTATGATTTTTGAACCTCAAAACGCTACTTCAGGTATGATATTTTATCCCGGCGGCAAGGTTGAGTATACTGCGTATATTCCACTTATGAGAGCCTGCGCAGAACGCGGTATTTTATGTATTATTGTTAAAATGCCGTTTAATCTTGCGGTGCTCAATATAAACGCGGCAGACGGATTTTTGGAAAAATACCCTGAAATTGAAAGCTGGTATATAGGCGGTCACTCTCTTGGCGGCGCTATGGCGGCATCTTATCTTGATAAAAACGCCACAAATTTTGACGGAATTATTTTTCTTGGCGCATATTCTACGGTTGATATTTCTGATGAAAAAATAGAGGCGCTCTCGGTATATGGAAGTGAAGATGGAGTAATGGATAGGGAAAAGTACGAGCAAAGCCGAGAAAACCTGCCCTCAAATTTTGAGGAGCGTATAATAGAAGGCGGCTCTCACGCATATTTCGGTATGTACGGACATCAGGACGGCGACGGTACACCCTCGATTACAAACGAGGAGCAGATATTATTCACGGCGAACATTGTATATGAATTTATAAGAGAATAAAATAAAAATTCAGAAAAGGGGCTAAGTCAACGACTAGCCCCTCATTTAGTTTTAGTTATAATAAGGATAAATTAGCAAAATTACATAATGATTTTGATTTATTTTGTGGTTTTAATTTTAATATGATTGCGTTTGCGAAGAAGCTCTATTAACAATAGAACACTTCCGTATCCTATCGCATATATAGGTGCCATAACCCATGCAGTTAACGGTGTTCCTGAAAGTATTGGTTCTGCAATATGAAAGGAATCTGAAAAATTGAATACCGACATTTGAAAAGCGCCAACGGTCAAATACGCAGTAAAACCGAACAGGGTGCAATACCACTTTTTATAAGTGACGTGGATTTGCTCAAAAAGAAGCAGCATAACAACAACTACTAAGCAAATGCTGTGGTGCAGGAGTCCGGATATTGTAGGCAAATAGAAAACCGTTGGTCCTTGGTCAAGAAAGGTCGGGTTGAATACGGTAATCAAAGCACCGATGAGCCCCAAAAACCAAGTAAAATGATATACGGCGTTATCCTTTTTGCCGAATAGGACTGCTAAAGATAAAACTAAACTTGTCATTCCGCAGAAGCTGTCAGGAATGATTTGTTCCCAGCGCACATCAGAATATCTATAAACCTGAGAAAGCCTGTTAATCAAAATCCAAATTAAAAGTAATGCGGCTAATGATTTTAAGACAATTTTTTGAGATTTTTCGGTTTTTGCAAATTTTTTTGCTAAGAAAATCCCAAGACAAGACAGCGGAATTGTAATTAAAAGATATATCCAATGTACAGTACCAAATACACTAAGATCCATTTTGTTCTCCTAATCGACGAAATCCAATATAGTGGCGTGCAGATAAAGTTTTTTACAGTAATTTCTAGATTCTTCAGAAAGTTGCTCATTCGGCAGTATTATATTACATTATTGATAAAAAATCAATAGCTTAGGCACTTTTCGGAGAACCGAAGGTGAGAGTTCGACCGAAACTGCCAATAAAAAGATAAAAGCCGAAGAAAAATCTTCGGCTTTTTGTGAAGTGCGGACAAAAAAGATATTTCGGGGAGTTCCCATATGGACTTGAACTCGTGCGTAAAGTTTAGAGTTATGAGCACTTCGTGCGTTATGAATTCGCTTTCGCGAATGTTATGATATGCTTGCCTTTTTCTCCTAAAACTTGGCGAAGCCAATTATAACAATGTGAAGCATTTCATAACTCATAACTTGCCGCAAGGCAATCATAACTGAAAAACGACAACCTTCTGTCGAAGATTGTCGTTTTTCTGGCAGGGGCGGAAGGACTCGAACCCAATAAAAACTCAATGTTTTCAATGAGTTTGAGGATTTTGACAACTTTTAGACATCTTTTTGCTCGAAATTTGTCACTTTTGACCCATTTCAGAAGCGCTTAAAATGTTACCAGCTTCCGCTATTCTGCTATCTCTTACCTCTGCGTAAATGTTGAGCGTGGTTGATATATTTTTGTGACCAAAGATTGATTTTAACACATCTGGGGGGATATTTGCTCCCACTGCGATTGTTGCAAAGCTTTTTCGCAATTGTTGTAGGGTTGCTGTTACCCCGGTTTCTTTTTGAAATTTTGCGTAAAGGCATCTAAACTTTTTATCGGTTATGGGATTTTCTCCACCGAACACAAAGTGGTTTGAATTGCCTTTGTGCTTTATTAACTCCTCGCGAAGAGGTGTAATAATCGGAATTTTTCGCTTTCCTGCTTCGGTTTTCGGTTCTTTTATATGTATGCCGCCGCCGTACCATACGCTGCGTTTTACATATATGAGGTTGCTCTGTAGGTCTATATCTTCCCACTTGAGCCCTAAAAGTTCACCTTTTCTCATGCCGGTTGTCAAAGCCATGTAGGGAAGAAGCCATATCTCTGAGTTTTTACGTATGGTTGATTCCTCATCCGGTGTAGCAGGGTGACGTTTCGTTTCGGGAAGGTTTCGGGGGAGTTCAGCTTCATTCGCCGGATTGTATTTAATATCTCCCTCGACAACGGCAAAGTGAAATATTCGATTAATTATTATTTTGTGATTCTTTACTGTCTTTTTCGCTAAACCTTGTCGAGCAAGTTTGTTTAATACCTTGTTTATATCAGACGTTTCTATTTCGCTTATGTGATATTGTCCGAGATAATCAACTATTCGAGTTGTTGCAGTGCGATATCCTTTTATAGTACTGGGAGAGAGCTTTTCAACCTCTGTTTCCCACCATTCATCCGCTACCTCACAGAAGAGGCGGCCTTTTTCTTTTCTGACCGTATAGTCAAGGATTTTTTTATTTATCTCTCGCTCAGAGGTACCATAGAAATATACGCGCTTGCCGGTGCGCTCGTCTTTGATGGCGCGGACATACCGCCCATCAGCTCTCTTTTTTAGTGCCATAGTTTTTCCCGCACTTGACGAGGCAAACTGACTTTTAATATTATTACTATGTAATAATATTAATTCTGTATTTATTATATCATTGTTCAGTCTACTTGTCAAGTGTTTTTTGTATTTTTTACAAAATTATTTTGAATTTCCGTGCGTTTTGTTATATCCAAAATCGTATGCATCGTATTGAGCTATAAGTTCTTTTTCTTTTTTGTTGAGCTCGTCCGTTCGGCAACTTAAAATTGTAAACTCAAATAAATCATTTTTGTTTATGTATGAGGAAGAATAGTAATCGTCAAAAAAACTGTCGTTTTTGGGTCTTGTTCCATTAAAGTGTTGCTTTATCCTTCGCATTACGTCTTTTGACTGACCGACATAACATTTTCCATTTTCCGTGTTTCTAATGACATAGCACCCTGCAATTTTTGAATATGTTAGTCCGTAAAAAAAGCTAAGGGGATTAAACACATGCTCAGGCTTGTTAATAGTTTCTAGTGTTGGTAGGGGAAGTATGTGTTGAGATTCTTCTAAAAAAGCTTTTTTTGCATCTTCAATTTTATTCTTTAATTTGCCAATAGAATTCAAGTAAGCAACAGAAAGCTGTTGTTTTTCGAGCTCTGTATTTTCAAAAAATTTCAACATACTCTCAAGCCGATTTGAAACAGAAACGTAATTCTCGTTGATTTTATTATATTTTCGTTGAAAGAAAATCGATATCTTTTTGCCTTTGTGTTTTATAGTGTTAATTTTTCTCTCACAATTATATTTTTTATCTTTCGATTTTTGAAATCTTTTTTCTAATATTTCCAAATTTGCTTTTATTGAGTTTAGCTTTTTGGTATATTCGGATAAAGTTTTATCCAATAAGTCCTGCTGCTGTTTTTTTAGGTTTTCTAAGTGGTCTTGAGTTTTTTCAAACTGAGTTTTTAGTATATTCTTTTTATACCAAGAAGGGTGCAAATTTTGATTAGGAATTGAAGAAACTATGAACTCAGCGTTTTTGCTTATTAAAGGGTCGCTATTTAATGGTAGCGCCTCAAGGTCACTGTTTAGCAATCTTATAGTCTTATTAATTGTTTTGGTTCTTTCTTTGTAATAGTTAGAGTAAATAGGATATTTTTTATAGTTTATTTGCTTGTATTTTACAACCACGCGATATTTTGTTGTTTCGATAACCGTTATTTTAGCCATTCGTGAGTATTCATTGAAAATTACATTGTCAATTGAATACTCTGGGGGCAATTCTTTCGGTCCTGAAGCGGAGGTGTTGTGTGAGCAAAAAGAATACAACCAGCAACCGAACATAATTACACCAAACGCAACCAAAAACCATATAGCACCAGAATCAATTATAAGATTGAGCATATATTTAATGTTTTCTCCTACATTTGCTTGATAATAGTGCTATATTTTCATAAACTTTCTGCGCTGCTCAGCAACAACACCGAATATCGTTATTGGAATCTGTTCAATTTGCTCGTTAGAATAGAAGACCGTTTCGTACTGAGGATTAAATGGCACGAGCATTATACCGGATTCCTGGCGCACGACTTTTTTACAGGTGGCGTTGTCACCGTTCACACATACTATAGCAATTTGCCCACTGTCACAGGTGGGCTGTTTCTTTACAAT
>JAZORD010000035.1:0-2586 GCA_045656445.1 Eubacteriales bacterium
GGGAGAGCTTTCCGAGTTTGAGGTCGAGCTTATGCGGAGTATAAATACCGTATGGGGCTGCGATATGTGTCAGCTTGCTTGCCCACACAATAAAAATCCGCATATCACGCCTATTGATTTCTTTCACGAAGACAGAATAGATTACCTCACGACCGAGCTTCTTGACTCAATGAGTGAAGAATACTTTACCGACCGCGCTTTTTCCTGGCGAGGACGGAAAACCGTAAAACGCAATCTTGACGCGCTTGGATATTAAACGGCTCGAAGAGCAAAACACTCTCCGAGCCAAAGTTTTATTTAAAATATTCTTCGGTAAAATATATATCCTGCTTTGCTATCTTAAATTCCTTGCCGTTAAGGTATTCAAGTGCCGTTTCCTCGCCCTTAAAGCTAAATTTCAGCTTATATGAATAAAGTGCCTGATATTTGTAGCCCTTTTGTCTGTCGGATTTATTGATACCGTATTTTCCGTCGCCTATCAGCGGGTGACCGATAAATGCCATGTGAGCTCTTATTTGATGCGTCCTTCCCGTAAGAAGCTCGACCTCAAGGAGCGCAGAGTCGGATTTTTTTGCTATAACCCTATATTTAGTTATGATACTCTTTGCCGACTTGGGCGGATTTTTGTCATAAACCTTGACGGTATTGGTTTTTTCGTCTTTGAGCAAAAATCCCCTTAGCGTATCCTCTTTTTTCTCAGGTGTTCCGTGCACTGCCGCAAGATAAAATTTATCTATCTCGCGGTTTTTTATTTTTTCGTTGAGTATTCTGAGAGCCTCAGCCGTTTTTGCGGCAATAACTATGCCGCCTGTATTTCTGTCGATTCTGTTGCAGAGGGCAGGGGTGAAGCTTTGCTCTGATTTTGGGTCATATTCTCCCTTTTGGTATAAATATGCAATAAGATGGGTAATAAGCGTATTTTGCGCGCCGTGCTCATCCTCGTGCACAGACACACCGGGCCGTTTGTTTAGAAGTATTATGTTTTCATCCTCGTAAACCACAGAAAGCCTTGGCGTTATTCTGAGAAGAGAATCAGTGTCGACATCTGCCTTTTCAAAAAAGCTCTCGGCAAGAAAGCATTGTACGGTATCCCCCTCACTTAGCATAGTGCTTGCCTCGGCTCTTTTTCTGTTTACCTTAATTTTCTTAAGTCTTATTGACTTGTATAAAAGGCTCATCGGCAAATCAAGCGTCTTGGTGATGAATTTGTCAAGCCGTTGCCCCGAGTCATTTTTTGTAATTTTCAGCTCTCGCATTTTTGCCGTCTTTCCTATCGCATTTTACTACATTATACTCTATTAGTGGAAAAATTTCAAGTCGGATGCGCTTATATTTGAACAGAAATAAAAATTCTCTTGAAATTTCGAGGGGAATGTTGTATAATAAAATGGAAATTATTACAAATAGGAGATTTTTATGAAGAATCCTGAGCTGGTTATAATGGCTGCCGGAATGGGTAGCCGCTACGGAGGACTCAAGCAAATCGATAAGGTTGACGATGCCGGGCATATCATAATCGACTATTCTATTTACGACGCTATAAAGGCGGGCTTCCGTGACGTCACGTTTATTATCAAAAAGGAAATTGAGAAGAATTTTCGTGAGGTTATGGATGCGCACCTTGTCGGCAAGGATATTAACGTTAAATACGTATATCAGGAAATAGATAAGATTCCTGAGGGATTCAGCGTACCCGAGGGAAGACGCAAGCCTTGGGGTACAGCTCACGCGCTCCTTTGCTGTCTTGGAACTGTGGACGCTCCGTTTGCAGTCATCAATGCCGATGATTATTACGGCGCGCACGCATTTGAAAAGATATATGAATTCTTGAAAAATGCCCGCGATGGTGAAAAGTATCACTACGCAATGGTTGGATACCGTATTAAAAATACGGTTACCGAGAAGGGAACGGTGTCACGCGGTATATGCCAGTCGAACGGGGATGGTATGCTTGCTTCGATAGTTGAGCGCACTAAAATAGGAATAAAAGAAAACGGAAGCATATACTATGTCGAGGGAGATGAGGAACATGCGCTTGACCCTGACACCCTCGTTTCTATGAATCTTTGGGGATTTACTCCCTCATATTTGGCTGAGTGTAAGGCTCGTTTTCCTGGATTTCTTGAAGAAAATCTCGAAAAAAATCCTGAAAAATGCGAGTTCTTTCTTCCTAACGTCGTTGCTGAGCTTATCAGCGAGGGCAAGGCTGACGTTCGCATTATAGAAAATACAGACAAATGGTATGGTGTTACATATAAAGAGGATAAAAAAGAGGTAGCTGAAGCCTTCCGTATGCTTAAGGATACAGGAGTTTATCCCGAAAATTTTTAAACTAATTAGCTACCCTTACGGCTGAAAAAATAAAAAGGTCTTAGCATCGCGCACTCATAGCGTAAGGTTAAGACCTTTATTTTTTGCAATAAACTAGTCCTCGATAAGCTTTTTTATAGCTGCCGAAATTATTTTAGCGGTTTCCCAAATTCCAAAGGTAGATGAGTTTATAGCCATATCGTAATTATCAAATTTACCCCACTTGTTTCCGGTATAGAAATTATAGTATGAGGCGCGGCGCTTGTCGGTCTTAGT
>JAZORD010000036.1:0-4277 GCA_045656445.1 Eubacteriales bacterium
CCTTCAAATATTGCAAAAACCGTAGTCGATAACATACTCTATTATTGCGCCGAAACGAGTCAGACAAAGGGCAAGTATATTTATACCGGAATTGAGTTTGGTATAAATTCGATGGGAACAGAGTTTGACTCCGAAACAGGCAGAGTGCTTACGTACGAAAAGGTTAAAATAACCTACGCCCCAATGGGATTAGGACTCCAAGCAAACGATATTCTAAAAAGCATTACTATTGACGGAATAGAGTATGAAATCAAGCACGAGTATCAACCGGAGGAGATGATCCTCAACATCCGTCCCGGCAGCACGGTAGTTTTGGACGTGGTTCGTTCAGGTGTGGCGGGAACGGTTTCGCTGAATATACCGTCAGAAATCTATTTTTCGAATATTGATTGATTTTTAATCGAATTTTGACGAATAGTTAAAAAAGTGTTGCAAAACTTTTAATAATATGCTAAAATGGTGGAGTGTTACGCTAAATTGCTTACACTCCACACTTTATTTTAGGATATTATTATGAAAATTAAGGTAATAGAAAAAAGCTATGCCGAGGTTATGGCACAAAAGAGGGAAAAACACAAAAAACCCGTAAAGCCCAATTTGTTTTTCAGAACCCTTATGCGCCTTGTTTCTGCGCCTGACCTTCACAAAACGCATTTCAAGGCTCGCAAAATTGGAATGGGGCGTCTTTCAAGAAAGGAAAACGCCTTCTACCTTATGAATCACTCCTCGTTTATTGACCTTGAAATAGTGGCAACCCTTCTTTATCCGCGACCTTTTAATATTATAACCACCACCGACGCCTTCGTCGGAAAAAATTATCTATTGAGGCATATAGGTTGCATTCCGAGCAAAAAATTCGTACACGACCCAACGCTCGTCAGGGATATTTTGTATGCTGTAAAAAAGATTAAGAGCAACGTTGTTCTTTTTCCAGAGGTGGGATATAGCCTTGACGGGGCGGCAACGACTATACCCGACACGGTAGGCAAGCTCGTAAAAATGCTAAAAATTCCGCTTGTGATGATAACCACTCACGGAGCATTTTCCCGTGACCCTCTTTATAACAATCTTCAAGTGCGAAAGGTTGATGTTTCGGCTGATATGGAATATCTTTTGTCACCTGCGGAAATCGAAAATATGTCGGACGAGGAGATAAACGCCGTTATAAAGGACAAGTTCTCTTTTGACAATTTCAGGTGGCAAAAGGAGCACAAAATAAAAATTTGCGACTCGACCCGCGCAGATTATCTTGAGAGAGTTTTATATAAGTGCCCGGCTTGTATGGCGGAGGGTAAAATGCGAGGCAGAGGCTGTGAGATTGTATGCGCTTCTTGCAAAAAGACGCATATACTAAACCAATACGGCGAGCTTCAAGCGAAAGACGGCACACCCGCATTTACCTACGTTACCGATTGGTATAGATGGGAGAGGGAGTGTGCAAGAGAGGAAATTCTCGCAGGCGAATACGGATTTGATGAAGACGTGGAAATTCTTATGGCGGTGGATACAAGGCATATTTACCGGGTAGGAGAGGGAAGACTTACTCACACAAAGGAAGGCTTTCACCTTTCGGGGTGTAACGGCAAGCTTTCTTATACTCAAAAGCCCCTCGCCTCATATAGCGTGTGCGTAGATTTCAACTGGTATGAAATAGGAGATATGGTTGGAATCGGTAATAACGATGCGCTCTATTATTGCTTCCCAAAAAATAAAAAGGTCCCCGTTGCCAAGGTGCGCCTTGCCGCAGAGGAGATTTATAAAATTCTATCAGAGGAAAAACGCGACTGAATTTTCTTATAAAGGGTCTGACACAGAATTGTGTCAGACCCTTCGTTATTAGTGGGTGATTTTATCGCCTATAAAGGCAACTAAGGTATCAGAAGTCATTGAATCTTTGTTCGTTATAAATATGGGTATATAAGTATCATAGTCGCTTAATATCTTTGCAAGATGTGTTGCGGAAACCGTATGCGATACCGTTATGTCGTTTTGCGTTTTTATGTCTGCCGGCATTGTGTCGTAGTTTCCTTCTTGAATGAAGAGCATTGGAACTTGAACGCTTATTTTTTCATACTTTTCGTTTGCACTGTCGTATGAATAGAAATACTGTGTTCTGAATTCAATGTCGAATCTTCTTGAACGATTAATGGTGCTAACGTTCATAGGCGACCACTTTTCAGACGAGTTATTCAGGTAGAAGCAGGAATTCTTTCCGTCTTCAACATATTTTATGCTGTTAATACCCGAAAACGTGTCAAGGTCAAACCACAGAGTATCAAAGTTTACAAGCGACAAGGTTTCGTTTACTTCGTAGCCGATAAGCCTTCCGGTTGTCTTAGAATAGGTTTCGCTTATATAACCGTCAAAGCCTATCATACCGTCTGCTTTGTTTCCTACTGCAGTTACGTAATTATCGGTAATATAGAAATCGGCGGAACTCTTTATTTGTGCGCTTTCAACTCCTAAAAACTCGTAAATATGACCGGATACGTTATCGTTTAAATCCTTTTGGAGACTGAAATAAGCGCGTCTTGTACCTAGGTATTTAATTGCAAATTCATAAGAGCTCTCCGTGAAGGTGTATTTAAGTGCGTTTGCATCTCCAATTTGAACTCTTACAATCCTTTCACCGCTCGAAACGTTCATCGTAAGCGCTATTTGGATTGTCTGTGAGCCAAAAGCAGGGATATCTGCAGTATAATCTATTACGTATGTCAGTATGCCGTCATCGTGATTTATGCTGACAGAGTAAATTCCTTCACTAAACGTATATGAAGCCGTACTTTGCGGATTTTGGTCGATATAATTATTAAATGCGGTTACAGAAGCGGTCGAGAGCGTTTCTACTACGGATAACACGTTAAAGAAAACAGCAGACTGCTCAACATTTTCTATTATCATATTCCACTGCTCGCCAAATCCGTGCGAGGTTATATCCGAGACAGAGACAAAGTCGGAATAATCAGTTATGACTTCGGAGCCTGAAATCAAATTAGCTGAATAGGTGGGGAGCATTGTTTCGGGTAGATAAGAGTAGGGGTTCATAGAGTAGCCTTCAAGTAAAGACCTTAAAAGCGCTACAATGTCAACAGATTCTTTCCAAGCGGCATAGTAAGTAGTGTTTGCTGTTATCGGTGCTGACCAATCCACCGCAGTTGTTAGCGTATCGCTTGTGTACCAACCCAAGAAAATGTGACCTTCGTAGGTCGGTGCTTCGGGCTGTGTTGCCGTCGTACCGTAGTCAACGCTTTGGTTTGCCACGCTTGAGCCTCCGTTTGTCACAAAGTTAACCGTATACTTACACTTTGCTTTATTTACAACTGCATAGTATGAAGCATTTTGTGTTGCCTTTGGAATTGCGGTAAGCACCTCACCGTTTGCGGTAAGGCTCCAGCCGGCAAAGGTATAATCCCACTCGGCTGTGTCTGTCACAGAATAAGTGTTTTCGGGAACAGAACCGGAAGCAACCTCTGTTTTCTTAATTTCGTTGCCCGATTCATCAAACCAAGTAATAGTGTATTTGACAGTTGGGTCTTGATTTTGATTTGGGTTGTTTGATTCGGGAGGTTCGGGTGGTTCGTTGCCGCACGCGCAAAAAACAAACGCGAGCATTAATAAAAGGAAAACCGTAGATAATATTTTAGTAAATTTCATCGGTTTGCCTACTCTCCTTCTTTAATATTTGAGTACAGCGCAAACGGATAAATGAAAATTGACACAAAAGCACCTATAACCAGGGCAAGAGCGCCGGTTAATATAGCGAGTATTATGCCTAGTATCCAGAACAGTAGTTTTACAGTTATAAGCCATATTATTCCTTCAAGATCAAGTGTGAAAATCAGCCCCGGGAGCCTTACAAAGCCCCAGCTCCAAATATCAACAACAACCTCTCCAACAACGTTGTTATCAAGTATTAAGCAGGATATAAATGTGAAAGCTATCACTCCGAGTGCAATAAAGACAATAAGACCGCCCGTGCTTTGATTCTGAACGCACCTCCATATTCCAATAGCAATTAACAATGCGGCAGCGATTCCGCCCCAAATAAATGAGTGTGTTCTGCGAGAAAAATTAAACATTTTTGCCTCCAAATTTAAAAATGATATATCAATTATAGTACAAATATTTACTAAAGTCAATAGTAAATTTATTTACTTGGTATAATATTTGCAAAGCATGCTTGGAGGAAACAATGAAATATGTGAAAAGAATCCGTGATTTGCGGGAGGATCACGATATGACACAGCAAGAAATCGCAGATATTCTTGGCACTTCAC
>JAZORD010000037.1:0-5414 GCA_045656445.1 Eubacteriales bacterium
CAATAGTAAATTTATTTACTTGGTATAATATTTGCAAAGCATGCTTGGAGGAAACAATGAAATATGTGAAAAGAATCCGTGATTTGCGGGAGGATCACGATATGACACAGCAAGAAATCGCAGATATTCTTGGCACTTCACAGACGATGTACGCTCGTTATGAACGAGGTGCAAATGAGCTTCCCATCCGTCATCTGATAAAGCTTTGCGAATTTTATAAAGTCAGTTCGGATTATATTCTTGGTATAAAAAACAAATAAAACCGTGCGTCCTGTATTTAAAAATATGAGGCGCACTTTTTGTTTTTCGTGACCTTTTGCGTTTTTCCGAATAAACTGAAAAGGGGATAGTATTTCCCTAAAGAAAACAAAAGGAAGAAGACAATGGAAAGAAACGAAAACGGATATTCCGGTTTTTTCGAGCGCGGCGGCAACGATTCTGAGCGCAGAAGAAACGGAGCTTGCCCCGGCACGGGCGAGCTGTGGCGCGGCGGTAACGCAAACGGTCAAATGAGGGAAAACGGCAATGAGAATTTCCTCGGAGATGTTTTGTGGGAAGACGCAAGAGCGGCGAATAATACTTGCTCAAAGCATCAGCTTGCTATGGTATATTCTCCTCATCAGTGCTGGAGAAAGCTCTATGCGCCCGACAAAGCATTGATGCGCGGTACGCTGTTTGAAGAGCTTGATAAACCCTTGGAGGACTGTACAAATGGATAAAGTGACAAAAGACAGCTTAATGCGTAAAATACAGGCGCTTTCATTTGCAAAGGTTGAAACCGAGCTTTATCTTGACGGTCACCCCGATTCCGAGATGGCGCTTAATTATTATAGAGATATACTTTCAAAGCTGGATGAAGCAATGACAGAATACCAGAATGAATACGGTCCGCTCTTTGCGGAGGGCGTCGTTGGAAACAGATGGACGTGGGTAGATACACCATGGCCATGGCAGCTTGAGGGGGAGGATAAATAAATGTGGGTATATGAAAAGAAACTACAGTATCCTGTAAAGCTTAAAAATACGAATCCTAAGCTTGCGAGCGTTATTATATCGCAGCTTGGCGGTCCGGATGGCGAGCTCGGTGCGGCAACGCGCTACTTGAATCAGCGCTTTTCGATGACCGACGGAAAGGTAATAGGAATCCTCACCGACGTCGGAAGCGAAGAGCTTGGACATGCGGAGATGATATCCGCTATAATCCATCAGCTAACAAGAAACCTAAAGCCAGATGAAATAAAGGCGGCAGGGCTTGATAAATACTTTGTCGATCACACACTCGGCACCTATCCTGCGTCGGCAAGCGGTGTGCCTTTTACAGCTGCTTATATAGGGGTCAAGGGTGACCCCGTGGCAGATTTAGTAGAGGATCTTGCCGCAGAGCAGAAGGCAAGAGTAACCTACGACAACATCTTAAGACTCTCCGATGACCCTGACGTAAACGACGTTATAAAGTTCTTACGTCAGCGCGAGGTCGTTCATTTCCAGCGTTTCGGCGACGCTCTAAGGCGCGTGCAGGAAGGGCTTGACCAGAAAAACTACTACTCGTTTAACCCATCGTACAGATGCAATAAATAAACTGAGGTAATTTATACCGCAAAAGACTGCTTTGCTTTCGTCGGCACTTAGCTGCGTGTGAAGCAGTTCTTTTGTTTTAAAAGTTATTGTAAAAAACAAAATATACTCTTTACAAATACTGTCTTGTGTGCTAAAATATTGCATATAACTTTTTCAGGGAAAGAAAAAATGTATAAAATCGTAAAAAAGAAAAACCTCAATAAAACCGTCGCTATGATGGAAATAGAGGCCCCGCTTGTAGCCAGAAAAGCAGAGCCGGGTCAGTTTATAATACTTCGCGTAGATGAGGACGGAGAGAGAATACCGCTTACTATCGCGGGATATGACAGAGAAGCCGGAACGGTTAAGATAATTTTTCAGATAGTCGGAGCAACGACGGAAAAGCTAAATAAACTTGGCGAGGGCGAATACATACAGGATTTTGCAGGTCCTCTGGGTATGCCGACCAACACGGAAGGTATTAAGAGGGTTTGCGTGGTTGGCGGTGGCGTCGGATGCGCTATCGCTCTTCCTGTTGCAGAGAAATTTCACGAGCTTGGCTGTGAGGTAACATCCGTAATCGGCTTTAGAAATAAGGATATGGTTATTCTTGAGGATGAATTCCGCGCATGCTCAGACGAGCTTATCGTTATGACCGATGACGGCTCTTATATGAGGGAGGGAAACGTATGCGTTCCCCTTAATGAAATGTTCTCAGAGGGCAAACGATTTGATAAGGTTATAACTATCGGCCCTTTGATTATGATGAAATTCGTAGTTGAGGCAACAAGGCCCACGGGTATTCCGTGCGACGTATCTATGAATCCTATTATGATAGACGGAACGGGTATGTGCGGCGGATGCCGTCTAACTCTTAACGTTGGCGGAGAGCGCGTTACGAAATTTGCTTGCGTTGACGGTCCCGATTTTGACGGTTATCAGGTGGACTTTGACGAGGCAATGTCCCGCGGGTCAATGTACCGTGACTTTGAGAGAAGAAAGCACGAGGAAGCCTGCAATCTTTTCAGAATGGAGGTTAAGTGATATGGCAAAGATTAATATGTCACAGGTTAAAAATCCCATTCCGACAAGAGATGCAAAAGAACGCGCGAAGGATTTCTTTGAAGTAGCTACCGGTTATAGTGAAGAGGCTGCTATTGACGAGGCTCTCCGCTGTCTTGGCTGCAAAAATATGCCCTGCGCAGACGGGTGTCCCGTAAATATAAAAATCCCGGATTTTATAGCAAAAATAAAAGAGGGTGATTTTGAGGGTGCGTATGAGATTATTGCCAAAACCTCAAGTCTCCCAGCGGTATGCGGAAGAGTTTGCCCCCAGGAAACTCAATGCGAATCGAAATGCGTTCGCGGAATTAAGGGTGAGCCTGTGGGTATTGGCAGACTTGAACGCTTCGTTGCCGACTGGCACAACGCGCATAGCGGCAAGCCAACAGCCGTGGCAGAGAAGAACGGGCACAAGGTTGCCATCGTCGGTTCAGGCCCTTCAGGTCTTACTTGCGCGGGTGACCTTGCGAAGCTCGGTTACGAGGTTACGGTTTTTGAGGCGCTTCACACGGCAGGCGGTGTTTTGGTATACGGAATTCCTGAATTCCGTCTTCCTAAGGACATAGTGAAAAAAGAGGTTGATAATCTTGCCGCAATGGGTGTAACCTTTATGACTAACGTTGTAATAGGAAAAACGCTCACGGTGGATGAGCTTTTTGATATGGGCTATGAGGCGGTGTTTATCGGCTCAGGCGCAGGACTTCCTAACTTTATGGGAATCCCCGGTGAATCCTATAAGGGAGTCTATTCGGCTAACGAGTTTTTAACAAGAAGCAACCTTATGAAAGCCTATCGCGAAAATCCCGACACCCCGATTATGAAGGGCGGCAGGGTAGCTGTCGTCGGCGGCGGCAACGTGGCTATGGACGCAGCAAGAACGGCACTTCGTCTAGGCGCTGAGGCGGTATATATAGTATACCGTCGCTCTATGGAGGAGCTTCCCGCACGGCGCGAGGAGGTTGAGCATGCCGAAGAAGAGGGAATTATATTTAAGCTGCTCACCAATCCCACCGAAATTCTCGGATATAATAATCCCGATGACCGCCGCGACCCCAAAAACGGCTTCGTCACAGGTATGAAATGTATAAAAATGGAGCTTGGGGCACCCGATGAGCGCGGCAGGCGCAGACCTGTCGAAATTTCCGGAAGCGAGTTTGTGCTCGATGTTGATACAGTAATAATGTCTATCGGTACTTCTCCAAATCCTCTTATAAAATCAACCACCAAGGGTCTTGTTGTCAATTCAAGGGGCGGCATTGTCGTAGACGAGGCTACGGGCGCAACCAGCAAAGATGGCGTATTCGCCGGAGGTGATGCCGTAACCGGCGCGGCAACCGTTATATCCGCAATGGGCGCAGGAAAATGCGCCGCGCGGGCGATTGACGAGTATCTCAAGAATAAATAATATAATATCAAAGCCCCCGGCTTCACAGCCGAGGGCTTTGATATTATATAGTCAACCACGTATCAGCGCCGAAAAGCGCCATAAGAAGCGAAAACATTAACGGTATTGTAATAACGCAGAGCGTGTGAGATATAAGCGTCATTGACGCACCGGTTTTAGGGTCTCCGCCGTAGGCTTCCGGAAAAACTATGGTATTAAGACCCAGGGGTGCTGCATAGGCGAAGAAGAGAAGAATTATTGCGGTGTTGTCAAGTGATATTCCAAATGCGAGATTTGCAAGCTCTTTAATTCCAAAAAGCGCGCCCAGAATTACTGCCGGTAGAATTATAAGCCTAAGCGCTGTTGCAAAGTAGACCTTTTTGTCCTTGAACATTCCGAAAAAGTCATAGCTTGCAACCGTAACGCCCGCGAGTATCATGGCGAGCGGACCCATACAAGCCTTGAGCGAATCAATAGTTGAAACCAAGAATTTTGGGAAAATAACGTCATATGCAGAAGACCCAACGGGAATATCCGTAACGATAGCGCCTGATATAAGTCCTGTTGCCATACCGATAAGCATTGCTACAAGCGGAGGTGTTATAAGCTTTTTCCATGCGCCCTTTTTCATTGCCTTATCGGCAGGCACGAGTGTTGTCATACCCCAAGTGTAAATGCCGAGTGTAATAGGCAGACATGCAATCTTATAAAATGAGAGGACGCTCGTACCGAACATAGCGTCCACAAGCGGATCGCCCATATATCCGCTGTTACCAAAGGCGAGAGCATATTGACATACGCCTCTCTCGTAGCATTTTTTTCTTATAAACAGACCAGATAAAATAATTGCAAGCGGAATTGCAATAAAAAGAGCTACAGTGCTTAAAAGTATATTAGATAAGTGCTTCGTTAAGGTTGTGGCGGTAAAGGAGCGCGCCATCGTCGAAAAGGAGAGCGCTGGGTAAAATACCCATGTAATAAGCTTAGCTATTACCTTTCTTGAGGCATCTGAAATAATATTCAGCTTTTTGACGGTAAATCCGATAATGATGCACAGAAAAAGTGTGATCATCGGTGTAAGAGTTGCTGAAAACGTTTTTAACATAAAAGCACCTTATTTAAGAAAATCATATCTTTTGAGTGTGTAATAAAGAGTAGTACCAAGTCCGGTAGCGCACACCAGCTCACCGATGCTTACCGTGAGTAAAAGATAAAAATAACCGTCGGGAACTCCGTAGGCGTGTATTAAAACGAACGGTACTATAAGCGGATTTGAAATCACGGGGGGCAGGGTAGCAAGCCACTTGAGCTTTTCGGGTAATACCCTTAATGCCCTTGTGAAAATTGCTCCTATAAGCGTCGCAACCGAGCCGAATACGATATCCCACAAAACAGCACCCGTAATGATATT
>JAZORD010000038.1:0-36196 GCA_045656445.1 Eubacteriales bacterium
GACAAAAGATTTGAAAAGACCTATTCCCAGAGTCTTGGCACTATTGAAATTTGGGTGGACAACGAAACCGGTGTAAATTATCTTTTCCGCCAAAGCGGATATGCGGGCGGTCTTACACCTCTTCTTGACAGAGAAGGAAAGCCTGTTATTACACCTGTTGTGAAATGATAATTGGGATTATAAAAATACGGTATAGCGTTTTTGCTATACCGTATTTTATTTTAAGAGCATTGCCTCGGCGCATTTTATCCCGTCGACTGCGGAGGAAATTATTCCGCCGGAGTACCCTGCTCCCTCACCTGCGGGATAGAGGCCTTTTATATTTATACTCTCGTATTTTTCTGTTCGCAACACCCTTACGGGTGAGGTTGTGCGGGTTTCCGCACCGGTCAGGACTGCATCACCGAAATCAAATCCAGGCATCCACTCGTCAAAATCCCGAATCGACTCGCGTATTGACTCGGTAATAAATTTCGGAAGATATTCCTCAGGCGAAAAGAGCTCTGTTCCTATCGGATAGGTTGGCTTAACCGAGCCGAAGGCTGTCGGCTTTCGACCTTCCTTAAAATCAGCCATCCTTATTGACGGTGCTTTGTAGGTGCCGGCAAGCAAAAATGCGGCTCTTTCTATTTTACGCTGAAGCTCTATACCTGCAAGAGATGAGTCCGAGGCGAAATCGTCGGGAGTAACAGAAACTAAAAACGCAGCGTTTGAATTATCCCCATCCCTCATATATTCACTCATTCCGTTGGTTACGATGCCACCCTCCTCTGACGATGCAGCAACGACTGTTCCTCCGGGACACATACAAAAGCTATATACGCTGCGGCCGTTCTTTAGGTGAGTAACGAGGCGGTAGCTTGCCGTCTCAATTCCCTCAGGCGCGTTATCACCGTAAACAAGACGGTCTATATATTCTCTCGGATGCTCAATACGAACTCCGATACCGAAGCCGCGCGCCTCCATTGGAACACCGAGAGCATCCAGCATAAGAAAGGTATCCCTCGCGCTGTGGCCTGTAGCAAGAATTATATTATCGGTTGGTATATCTTCGGTGACGGTGTTTTTCTCGTAAACGGCGGCGCATACTCTGCCGTCCTTCGTTTTTATATCGGTAAGCCTTGCTGAAAAGATAAAGCATCCGCCAAGGGCGCATATTTTTTCTCTTATTTTCCGAACTATATCCGAGAGCTTGTCCGTGCCAAGATGGGCGGATGAGGAATAAGCAATTTCCTCTTCTGCTCCTGCCATAATAAACTCCGATAGCACCTTCGATTTATAGGCGTCGGGCGATGCAGTCTTGAGCTTGCCGTCGGAATAGGTTCCCGCGCCACCCTCACCGAACTGTATATTACACTCGGGGTCGAGCATAGAAAATTTTGTGAATGCCTCTACCCTTTTCCGTCTTTCGTCAACAGGAAGTCCTCTTTCAAGAACTATCGGGTGTGCCCCTGCCTCTGCAAGCGTCAGGGCTGCGAAGAGGCCGCAAGGACCTGAGCCGACTACTACGGGAGATACGCCAAGCTTTGATTTGGGAGCGTGAAAAATGTTATTTTCCGAGGGGGCAACCTTTTTACGCATTTTAAGCAGTCCCGCCTCGCGCTCAGCGTCAAGCGAAAGCTCAACGGTCATTTTATAATGTATATTGCTTTTATCACTTGTAACAAGAGTTCTTTTTATTATTCTTATTTTTGAAAGCTCGTCTTTACTTACGGGAATATGGGAGATTACAGCATCGCGAATATCTTCTTCGGTATATTTTATTGGAACTTTAATATCCGTTTTTATCATAATTCCCCCATTTTTTGTTTTTCATTATTATTCTTATAACAATTATATCATCGCGAGCTCCCTGTTTCAATAGCAATTAAAAAATTCTCTGCATATATTCGACAGTTTTGAGAAAAATAGCGTCAAAGAAGAATATGAATGGAGAGCACGATGAAAAAAATAATTTTACTTGCTTTAATACTCGCCTTCGTTTTATCCTCCTTCGTTTCCTGCGGAGGCAGTGAGGAAGTTTCTGTATTTTATTATACCTACAGTGATACCTATATTTCCGGTGTAAGAGGTGAAATGAATAAGCTTTTGAAGGAAACCGGACTTAAGTACCATAACTACGATGCAAACAGCAACCAGACCACGCAAACAGAGCAGATAGATACTGCCATTGCCAAGGGCACAAGGCTTCTTATAGTAAATATAGTCGACACGGGGTCGGATGACGCCGCAAAAACCATAGTCGAAAAGGCAAAGTCGGCAGATGTTCCTCTTATATTTTTCAATCGCTCGGTCAGCCGCGAGATAGTGGAAAGCTACGACAAGTGTGTGTTCGTAGGCACTGACTACGAAATGGCGGGTCACATGCAGGGCGAGCTTATCGGAAATTACGTTGCAAAAAACTTCAGCACCATTGATATTAACGGTGACGGAAAAATATCATACTGCTTATTCAAGGGACAGCAAGGAAACGCGGAGGCAGAGGCAAGAACGAAATATGCAGTTGAAGATGCAAACAAGATACTCGCTAACGCAGGAAAGCCGGCTTTGAGCTTTTACGACTCAAAAAACACGAGCGGTTATCTTGTTGACCAGGACGGAAACTGGTCAAATGCCGCAGCCAACAACTATATGAAAACAATTCTTTCGGCTTACAGCGAAAACAAAAACAATATGGTAGAGCTAATCATAGCAAATAACGACGAAATGGCACTTGGCGCTATTGCCGCGCTCAACGAGGCAGGATACAATAATGAGGGCGGAAAAATCATACCCGTTTTCGGAGTTGACGCAAGCGATGCAGCTCGCGCAAAGGTGGATGCAGGCTATATGGCAGGCACGGTAAAGCAGGACTCTTACGGAATGGCTGAATCTATAGTAACAATTTCGAAAAATTATCTTAACAACACAGAAAAATTCGACGGAATTGATAAAAACAACATTATTGGAGATTGGAGAGTCAATATTCCCTACTCCGCATATTTAAAGGAAAACGCGCAGTAAGGACGGTTTAGCGAGTTGAATAGGCCCCTTATAGAAATGAAAAATATCACCAAAGCCTTTCCGGGAGTCAAGGCGCTTGACGGCGTTTCTATCACCCTCCAAGAAGGTAGCGTTCACGCTCTTATGGGAGAAAACGGAGCGGGAAAATCAACGCTGATGAAATGCCTTTTCGGAGTATACAGAAAGGATTTTGGACAAATATTTCTCGAAGGCAAAGAGGTTGAATTTTCCGGCACTAAGGATGCACTTTCCCACGGGGTCGCTATGGTTCATCAAGAGCTTAACCAAGCACCGAATCTTTCGGTTATGGATAATATATGGCTTGGAAGATTCCCGAGAGTGTCAAAATTTATCCCACTGACAAGCGAGAGAAAGATGTACGAGAAAACCCGCACTCTGCTATCCGAGCTTGAAATAAACTGTGACCCAAGGATTAAAATTCGGGAACTTTCGGTTTCAAAGCGTCAGATGATAGAGATAGCCAAGGCCGTTTCCTATGATGCGCGGGTTATAGTATTTGACGAGCCAACCTCTTCTCTTACAGAGGAGGAGACCGAGCATCTCTTTAAAATTATAAAGTCGCTTAAGGAGCGCGGATGCGGAATAATCTATATTTCGCATAAAATGGAAGAAATACTTCGCATCTCAGACACCGTCACCGTAATGCGTGACGGAAGACATATAGCCACCAAGTCCTCGGATTCACTCACGACGGATGAAATAATACGCCTTATGGTCGGCCGCGAGCTTAATGAGCGTTATCCGACAAGGAAAAACACACAGGGTGAGGTTATGCTTACTGTTAAGGAAATGTCGGGAAAGCATTCAAAGCTTAACTCCGCAAGCTTTGAGCTGCGCCACGGTGAAATACTCGGAGTTGCAGGGCTTGACGGGTCGGGACGAACGGAGCTTATTGAAACGCTTTTCGGACTTAGAGAGCGAGAGGGCGGAAAAATTATCCTTAAAAATAAGGTTATTCAAAATAGAAATCCTAAGGATGCAATAAAAAACGGCTTTGCTCTTCTTACGGAGGAACGCAGAGCAAGCGGAATATTCGGTATCCTATCGATAACTGAAAACGCTACGGTAACAAGCATAAAAAAATACCGTCGCGGCCCCCTTTTAAGCAACAAAAAATTAACCGATGCAACGAGATGGTGCATTAACGCAATGAAAATCAAGACTCCGTCGGAGAAAACCAAAATAAGCTCGCTTTCCGGCGGAAATCAGCAAAAGGTAATCCTGGGAAGGTGGCTTCTTTCCGGCCCCGACGTTCTTTTGCTTGACGAGCCGACACGCGGAATAGACGTTGGAGCAAAATACGAAATCTACAAGCTGATAGCAGAGCTCGCGGAGAACGGAAAAGGTATAATTCTGGTTTCGTCCGAAATGGCTGAGCTTATTGGAATATGCGACAGAATACTCGTAATGTCCGGCGGTCGTATTGCCGGCGAGCTTCATAAAAACGAGTTTACTCAAGAAAGGATTATGTCACTTGCCGCTCGCTTCGCATAGGCAAGATGGGACTGAAAATGCCTCAATTTTTAAATAAATTTAACACGGGGATAAAAGAGATTCCGAAAAATCTTAAGTCCCGTATTAATACTTTCAAAGAAAAAAGTCCTGAGGACAAAATACGCGCAGCCTCAGACTTTCTTTTAAACAATGCGATGTACATTATTATTTTAACCGCAGTTGTAGTTATTGCTTTAGTAGAGCCGCGGTTTATATCCGCAGCCTCTATAATAAATATCATATCTCTCACCGCCGCAAGACTTCCGATAGCCTTAGGCATCGGCGGTGCAATAGTGCTTTCGGGTACTGATATTTCAGCAGGACGCGCAGTGGGACTTACAGCTTGCATCGCGGCATCTCTTTTGCAGTCATCAGACTATGCAAATAAGATGTTCCCCGGTATTGATGTTTTGCCTATTCCCCTCGTTATACTGATTGTTATGGCTGCCGGAGCGCTAATCGGACTTGCAAACGGATTTTTCGTAGCAAAATTCAAACTTCACCCCTTTATCGTTACCCTCTCAACTCAGCTCATTATTTTTGGTTTTATCCTTCTTTATCTTCAAATCGGAGATAACGGCGGACAAACCCTTTCGGGACTCTCTCCCCAATATCTGAACTTCATAAGCGGTCCATTGTTCACGATTGGGGGGATTGCAGTTCCAAAATATATTCTATACTCCCTAATCATAACCGTTATTATGTGGTTTATATGGAATAAAACGGTGTTTGGAAAGAATATGTTTGCCGTCGGTTCAAACGAAGAAGCTGCGAGAGTTTCGGGGGTAAACGTTTTCAAAACGGTATTACTTGTATTTATGCTCGCAGGCATTATGTACGCAATAACGGGCTTTATTGAGGGCGCGCGAATTGGCTCAATCGCCTCTTATACAGGTCTTAATTATGAGAGTGACGCTATTGCCGCCTGTGTTATTGGTGGAGTTTCCTTTGTCGGCGGTACAGGTAAGATTGGCGGCATAGTAATAGGCGTTTTGCTTTTACAAATAATATTCGTAGGCTTAAATTTTCTTTCGGTCGACCAGAATTTACTGTATATAATAAAGGGTCTTATAATTCTTCTGGCATGTGCTGTCGATATGCGAAAATACCTTGCAAAAAGATAACCCTAACAACCTTCCGGTTAAAGCCGTAGAAATATTAACTATAATAAAAAGCGTAGGCATCGGATTTCCGAGTGCCTACGCCCTTTTTAGTTCTGCTGTGTCTAATTATCCTACAAGACCGGAACGCTCTATTCCCTGTACAAGATATCTCTGACAGAAGAGATAAAGTATAATAAGGGGAGCGATTGCCATCATTCCGGCAGTATTATTTATTTCGTTGTAATAAAGAGTCTGTCCGCCATACTCGGTTCTGAGAGAACGAGGTACGCCGATTATATCCGGCATAAGATATATTTTATCAATGTCGCTGAAGAAGAAGAGCGTAGTGTAGAATTCATCCGTCCACTGCCACGAGAATGAGAACAGGAATATGGTTATCATCATAGGAACAGAGAGAGGAAGAATAATCTGGAAGAAGGTACGGAAGGTGCCCGAACCGTCAACGTACGCAGATTCTTCAAGCTCATCGGGAACTCCCTTAAAGAACTGACGCATAAGGTAGATATAAAGTCCGTTCTTAAAGGCCAATCCAAATACGGAAAGTATTACGAGAGGCCAATAGCTGTCAGTAAGGTGAAGAGAATCACCCAATATCAGTTCTATCGGTCCGGTATAGTTCCACGCTATAACCTTGAGAATATCAAAGTTTGTAAAGTGCTGAAGGAAAGCAAGCTTCATTGCTGAGTGAGGAATTATCATCGTTAAGATAACCGTTATCATAACAAGCTTGTTGCCCTTGAACTTAAACTTTGCAAGTCCGTAACCTACAAGGCAAGCAATAAACGTCTGAAATATAGCGCATAAAAGCGAGAGCATAAGAGTGTTGAAAAGAGCTTGGAAATAATGGTTTTCCGTTATTATGCCGCTATATATTTCAAGAGTGAAGTGCTTCGGTATAAGAGATACGGTAGCATCGACTATATCCTCTTTAGTCATAAACGAACCGGCAATCTTTGTAATGAAGGGATAAATGATAACATATGAAACGCCAAGCATAAGGATAAAGCGCAAGATGTTAATAACAACCTTAATCCAAGTGTATGATTCCTTAAGCTTCTTTGTTAATCTATCCTTAAAATCAAGCTTACCTTCGTAGTCAACGCGGATCTTGTTTTTAGTTTCTTTTTTTACGTATGTAGTCTTAGAATCCATGTTGCTACCCCCCTTAATCTCTTCTCTGGTAGAAGATAAACGTTGAAACGATACCTACTACCGCGGCTATAATCAGCATAATTACACCAAAGTATATCCATGACATAGCCGTTGCTTCAAACGGGTTACTTATGTAGTGACCGGAAATGAAATCCATTGCCGGGTTTGTAGAGCGTGTAAATGCGTTGATTACCGAGTAAACCGCATTAACCAAGATCATCGGAGAAATCATCGGGAACGTAATCTTCCAGAAGGTTTCCCATCCTGTAGCGCCCTCTATCTGTGCCGCCTCGTAAATTGAGGGGGAGATAGACTGCAAGCCCGCAAGGAAAATAAGCATCTGAACGCCCGAGTAGTTAATTATGTTATAAACATTGTTAACTACACTAACTACGTACGCAACAAGCTCTCCTCCCACCTTCATTGATCCGAAGAGCTTTTCAACGTCAAGCACCGATATGATTTCCGATGCACCGCTTTGTCCGGTTCCGTCATCAATACCGGACTCAGTTTGGTCGGCCATTATATCCTGGTGGATAAGCGTTTCCATAAAACCGGTAGATATAATAACCGGAACGAAGAATATTGCGCGGAAGACCGCTCTTCCAAGCATTTTCTGGTTAAGGACGACCGCTATAAAGAGCGAGAAGATAATTACCGCGGGAACCTCAAAAACAAGCTGCTGCAAGCCTGCAAGGAGATTTGTTACGAAATTGGGGTTCTTAAGAAGCGCGTACTTGTAATACTCAAGTCCAACCGACTCGTAAACGGGAGACATAACTCCGTTTACGAAGTTATCGTTATTCAGTCGGTTAAAGCTGAACCAAATTGAGTCAAGCAGAATCGGGATATAGATAAGCACTATACCTATTATGAAGGGTGCAACAAAATAGTAACCCTGTCTTGCTTTACGGGCATCCAAAGACGCACGTTTTTTTCTCGGGATCTTTAATTTTTCCATTTATTACACCTCCTTAATCAATTCTGACGTAACTATACTTATCAAGCGTATAAGTGCTATCAGCGTCAAGCCTTACGGTTACTGAGAAGTTATTGTAGTTAAGAATAAATCTTACAACGCTATCGCCACTCTTGTAGGTTACCATTGTTACGTTTCCGTCATCAACGGTATATTTAGTATAATTGTAATTCGAATCTGTTGCAAATGAGTCGGTTATAAATTTGTAGTTCGAAATATACTCAAAGCCTGCAAATACAACGGGAACAGTCATTGAGGGATCGCTTGCTCCTGCATAATCAGCCTCATAGGATGCAACAAGCGCGTACACAGTCTCATCGAAATCCGATGCCTTAAGCTCTTCAACCGTAAGGTTAAGTATATCAGCGAAGGTAGCTATCAGAGCTTCAACCTCTTCGTCGGCGAAATCAACCTTTACTCTCTTTCCGATGTTGGCATCGTCAGCCTTAAGCGCCGAAAGTGTAGCGTCAACCGATGCGAGAATCTGCTGATCAAGAAGCTCAAGAAGCTCTTTTTCAAGAAGAAGATAGTTTTCCTCCTCCTCCTTTGCCTCAATCACGCGCTCTGCAATAAGAGTTCTGTGGTCAACAATTTCATGCTTTTGAAGATCTCCTATTGCATCGTCAAGCTCCTTATAGGTTGATACGATATCGTCATACCAGTTATGGTAGTCAACACCGTAATATTTGCTCAGGAACTGATCGTCCTTCATATATGACGAATTCTGATAACAAACGATGTAGTAAAGGGATGCGCCGCTTTCTATGGAGCGAAGGATATCGTAATCAGGAGATCCTGAATAGTTAAGGGGTTTACCCGCATAATTAACGTATCCGTGAAGAACCATTCCAAAGAAAGGTATTGCGTAAGAGGAATATCTGAAATGACTTGAGTCAACAGTTGCGTTAAGAATATGAGTAGCATACTCAACGGTGTAAATATTACCGGTGTCAAGCATCAAGCTGTAATTATTCTCGTTCGCCATTTTATCAAGAACAGCTGCGACGTATTGGCTCGCTTGTTCGCGGTTTACCGGATTTTTCTCATCAAAGTTAGAGTTAAGAGCCGAGCCGAGAGTGGATACCGAAAGGTTATTGATATCGTATTTTGAATATTTGCTTTCAAATTTCGAGTAAAGCCTATCTAGCGCCGATGGGTTAACAACCAGCGTAAAGAAGCTCTCGTAAATCTGAAGAACAGAGTTGTACTCCTGCTTTGACGCATAACGGTTATCAACCATCCTGGAGGCGTCGGTTTTCTCTTTTACTCCGTCAAACGCCTTAGTGCTGTTTATATACATAAAGTCGAAATCAGGATATATCGAGAAGTTAATTCCCTCAGCAGCAGAAATGGTTGCTGCATCTTTTATGAGAGATTTAAATCCGGATCTGCCGCCCACGCACTTTTCCCATTTTATCTTAGTAGGATAAAGCGAGGTCATGCCGTCGTTAGAAAAGCCGGCGAGCCTCATATTGATGTTGGCAATATTTTTTACCTTGCCTATCAGCTCACGGTATCTTTCCGCCTGACGCTTATACTGATATTTTTGGGTTTCATCGGCTTCATTAGCTGCAAGAGTTTCATACTCCTCAACCTTCTTAACCACATACTCTTCGCACTTTGCGAGCTCTTCATACATTGTAGAGACGTCTTCGAAGGTCGAGAGAGGAATAGTTTTATTTACGGGGAATGATAGGAATCTCGATAAAACACTCATGGAACCAAGCACCTCAACGTAAAGAGGAAGACTTTCGTTTACGTTCTCAAGTGCTGAGAGAGTGCCGTTTTCCTTTAGGTAGTTACGGTAGTACGCAGCCATACCTATGTAGCTTGTTTCGTAATAAGCATTAGGACCGAACTGCTTTTCGCCCACCTCATTATCAGTAAGCATTACGAATCTGGTAACGTAAGAGCCGGTATACTTTGATTCCGAAACAATGGTGTAAGTTCCAAGCGAACCAACCGAAATAGTTTCCGAAAGATCGTATTCGTCCGATGGATACGGATTATATGATGCGTAAATTCCTGCAAATCTGTGTACCGAACCACCGGTAGTAAATCCAAGATTGGCTAGAGCCGAGCCCTCCTCAACAATCGCAAGGAAGCCGTTGGTAACCGAAGATACACCGTATTTCTCGGCAGTTATAGGATTTGCATTAACGTCGTTTACAATACCAAAAACAGGCATCGTTATCTGTTCTCTGTTTGCTCCGGTTATCTTGGAGTAGCAGAAATCATTACCGTACACGCCGGAGGTAAGGTTGAGCGCAGTCTTTTTATTGTTGTTGTAGAAGTCTTCAAACTCGATTATAGTTCCGCTTCCGTCGGGATAAAACATATATCCGGACTCGGTCATATCACCTGCGCCGAAGAACTTAAGGGGTGATATACTGCCAAAGGTATAAACCGTTTCGTCGAAGGTAATAGCGTTTGCAGGAAGACGAACCGAGAGGCTTCCGTCAGTATTGAATGTGTACTCAAGAGCGCATCTGATAACAGGCTTCTGAAGAGAATCATCAACGTACTCGCACTCCTTCTCCTGAGCAAACATCATAGAAAAGGTGTAATCCGGACAATATTTCTTTATTATCTCGGAAAGAGGTCTTTTTGATTCATTAAGCGGAGATCCGGAATATACGTATATAGGAGTTCCGTCTTTGGTTTTGGGAAAATCCTGATACATCATCTCAAGAGCGAGAGTGGAACCTGAATCTATATACTTTTGGGGTATTTTTGCCGTGTAGGCGACAATAATTGTATTAATGTCACTTTGAAGTCCACTAATGTATTTATATTCCGGGCTAATGCTGCTAAGAGCTTTGCTGTACTTTTTACTTGTATCCGAAAGATATTTTCTAAGTACTATGGTGTTTATACAATCGTAATCATAGGGCACGTATTTGTCGTTCTCAAAGAACGAAAAATTCTCATCCGGGAATTTTTCTGAGCAATACTCTATGAGAAGATTTTCGTAAAGCTCTATCATAGGAATCAGTATTGTTTCTTCAAAATCAGATGCGACAGCCTGACCGGGCAGGAGGAATCTTGCAGTTGTGTCACCGAGCGTATAGCTAACTCGCAAACCGCCAGAAATAGCCGTTACATCAATCTGAGCACGGCTAGCCGCCCACTCATGGCTCGTATAATTATACGAATTAAGAGAGTTGGCAGACTCGAAGAACGAAACAACTATCTGGCTCATAAGCTCCTTGCGGGACTCGGCCTGAACCGCAACTGATCCGTTAGCGCTAGCATAACCCGGGTTTATGGGGTTACTGGTAAGAATCTGACCGGTTAGGTTATTTACATAATACACAAAACCTGTATACTTGTTTATGAAGATCGTATACATACCGTCAGAAGAATTTGCATAATAGAGATATCCTGCGTTAAGCTCGTCGCTAAGCATCTGCGCTGCGGAATCATAATTGTACTTAAGATAGGTATCGTCGAGATAATCTTTAAGCTCATCACTATTGAGATTAGCCTCCTTGATACCCTCGGGAACCTTTGCACTTGCGGATGCGCTAGAGTCTGAATGCGCGGCAAGAGCCGTAACGGGAAGCGCTGTGATAAGCGTTGTGAAAATCAAAACCACCGTAAAAGCAGTTGATAATATTCTTTTTATATTCACTAGTATTTACCTCCTGCTTTCTATGCTCGGTTACCGATTTCCGAGAAAATCGCGAGTATGAACGTTACCATTTTTACTACGAGTGATGAGAACAGCACGATAACAAAGATAATAATCGCCATCGCAACTATTGTTCCAAGAACCGTTACGAAGTTCTTACCCATCGTGTAATCGTGAACTATCATCATACCGAAGAAGAGAAGAATCGCAACCCAAACGTAGCCTATAGCTACAAGAAGATTTACGATAGAGCCCTCTTGCTGAGTCATAACGTTAGTAAGAATGGTGGAAAGAATTACAAATACGGGAAGAGGCGCAAGGGCATATCCAGATGCAATGAAGATATCCTTGAAGCTACCTTTGCCGTCAAAGAGTGTGGTAAGACACCAGTTGCCGACGCACCAAAGCACAACGGGAATAGTAACGGACATAACCTGGAGAATTACCGTTGAATAATCGCCCTGAGGATTAAAGGAGTATCCGCGTCCAATTGCCTGATAGAAGAATGCAACAATCGTAATTAGCATTATCGTGAGCGACGCTCTTACAGAGCCGCGCTTTTCGTGCTTCAAATCCCAGAAGCCGTCAAACGGATGGAATATGAGATGGAATACATAAAGCATCTCCTCTGCGTAGGTTTTTCTGCCAACCTTAAGCGATACCGCCTTGTTTCTCTTTTTTGCATATCCAAGAAATTTGAGAAGAAGAACGATAAGCAAAATCGCAGCAATGACGATAGGAATAAGCCACTTCTGAATAATCCCCTTACGGATTTCCATAAACGCCTTATCGTGATAATCTGTCTCATAAGCGCTGGAAAGCATCGACTGAGCTTGCTTGTATTTACCTTGATTAAAGAGCGCCTTACCGATACCTATATACGCAAGATCAAAGTTGTTGTTCTGTGTAAGAACGTCCTGCCAATAGAAAATCGACTCGGAATAATTGTGCTCGTTATGGTTTTTAAGAGCGCCCATGATAGTGTCATAATACGGCGTAGGAGAATACACTGTAAGCCTGTATCCACTGGTAGCGTTATCAAGAAGGACTAGGTAATAAACGTCGTTTATCACTTGATACGTCATAGAAACGAATTTTTCACCGTTACCAAGCTGATCTCCTACGTCACCAAAGGCAAAAAGAAGGTTGCCGTTCTGGTCGTAGGTAAACATTCTGGAGCGGAGCGTATCGAGAATGGTCCAAGAACCCTCTTTACCTACCGCAACGTCTATTATCTGAGAAACGGCATCCGGAGCAACCGCAACCTCTCCGCCCGGGTCAAAGAATCCGTTACGCTTCATAATCTCTTTACCTGCAGAATTAAGCTTCTTTACAGGAGAGTGCGTTGCGTCCTTGCTCACTATAGCATCAAACTGATTTGACATACCTTCTTGAGTGGTGGGGGTTGTAGTTACGTAAACAAATCCATCGGCATCAACCGTTATATTATTGTAGGGATCTGCAAGATTCTTTATAGCTCCCTCACGCTGCTCTTTCGTCTGGAAACGGCGCCAAATCATTTGTATGAGCGAATAGGTTACTTTCTGAGCTCCGATAAAGCCGGTGAAATCGCCCTCGCTTGAAAGAACTATAGCGCCCTCGTGACAGGAATCAGAGGTTATGAATATTCTTCCGTAAATATCAACCGCAATAGACTTGGGAGAAAAGGATTCAAGAGTAAGCAGGGGGGTTTCGGGCTTTTCGATAGTGCGAACGTAGTTATATTCTCTGTCGAAAATTACGATTTTGCGGTTACCCGTGTCGCAAATATAAATATAACTTTCACCGTCGGCTGCGAGGGCGGGGTTGGTTACAAAAAGTCCCTCGGGCTGATTAAACGTCTGTGCGTATCCAAATTCATCTATGTACGTTGAGATAACAGCCTTTGCCTTGTAATATTTATCGAGGATCACTATACGGTTATTGCCCTTGTCGGCAATATAAACGTTAGCTTCATTATCCGTGACCACGTCTGATGCGTTTTTAAGGTTAGGCATATCGGGTGTAAGACTGCTTATTTCCATTTTAAGTGAATCGAAAACACCCTCAGGATTATAAGCTGTCGGGGACTTGCGCGGCATGCCGTCAATAGAATAGGTGTATGTTTCGTAAGAACGTAAGGCGGATACAGGAATCGCACCGAATACCGTTACGACAACGAGGACTAATATCAGTATTTTAGTAAATTTCTTCATACAAGTCCTCCTTAATCCTTCATACCCGATGAGCCCATCGTTTCAATAATCTTACTCTGGTTAAGAACGAAAACGATAATGGGTACGGACATCATAATTACTGTTGAAGCAGCGCCTGCGCCCGAACGAGCAATACCGCCGGAAACAATCTGGCTGATAGCGTAGTTGAAGGACTTAAGCTGCTCCGAATGGATGTAAATAGAGGAACCGGAGTTCCAAAGGCTCTTAAAGCACTCGATGATAAGAGTAAGCCACGCAGGCTTAACCATCGGCATTGCTATAATGAGGAAGGTTCTGAACTCACTTGCTCCGTCAAGCCTTGCCGATTCAAGAACCGTGTCAGGAACCGAGGATTCCATAAACTGCTTCATAAGGTAAAGTCCCATGGTAGAAACTACAGAAGGAACTATAATTGAAAGATATGTATCAATCCAACCGAAAGCCGAAAGAATAATAAAGTGAGTTACCTGGTTAACTGTTGAGTGGAACATTAGTGACAAAACTATGACTTTGAATATAATGTTTCTACCCGGGAAGCGAAGCTTTGCAAGAGCATACGCCGCCATAGACGAGATAACAAGGTTTCCAAGAGTACCGCAAATCGTGATAAATACAGTATTGAATATGTATCTTGAGAACGGAACCCAAGAGTCACTCATAAGGACGAAAAGGTCGGCGAAGTTATCGAGCGTAGGGTTAATAACGTAGAAGCGCGGCGGGAACATAAACAGCTCGTCGAGCGGCTTAAACGCTTGGATAATGACGTAGTACATGGGAAGGAACATAAAGACGCCCATAATCGAAAGCATAACCGTGATACCGGTATCTCCTCCGGCAGAACGGTTAAGGACGACCTTGTGCCCCCTGGTTCTTAATTTTTTAGACATATACTACTCACCTACCTTCGAAAGCGCCTTCTTAATAATTATGTTACTTGTAAACATAATTACGAAAAGCACTACCGCTATTGCGGATGCATAACCAATTTCATAACGCGTGCCTCCGTAGTCGTCTAGGTGGTGCATTATGGTGTGCGCCGCATAGTCAACTGACGGGAATCCGCAAAGCGCCGTAACAACACCTCCAAAGCCGAAAGAGCTGGTGATAGAAAGCACCGCGCCGAACATCAGCTGAGGACGCATCGTGGGAAGCGTTATATACCAAAGCTCCTGCCAACGGTTTTTAATTCCGTCAACCGCTGCAGCCTCATACATCGAACGGTCGATTGTTTGCAAGCCGGCAATGAATGAAAGGAATGCCGTACCGAGCGAGGTCCAGAGTGCAACTACGATACAAAGAGGCATTACGTAGTTGGCGTTTTGGAACCAAAGAATCGGGGAGTCTATAATTCCAAGCTTCATAAGCGTAGCGTTAGCCCAACCGTATGAGTCGGAGGAAAAGAGCGTACCCCAAATGAGATAAACCTGACCGGAAATCGAGGGCGCGTAGAATACGAGTGTAACAACCGCGCGGATTTTGGGAGGAAGCTCATTGATAAACCATGCTATTAAAAGTGATAGCAGATAGGAAACGGGACCGGTTATCGCCGCAAATATCAGAGTATTCTGAACTGCGAGGATAAATATCTCGTCCTCAAGGAAGAGCCTCGTGTAGTTAGTAATACCCTTCCAGTGAGGCATCTGCAGCATATTAAAGTCCGTGAGACTCAAAATCATCGAAAGAAATACGGGAAGAACGGTAAAGACGATGAATAAAATAAGGAACGGAGCAAGCATAAAGTATGCTGTTTTATTTCTCTTCATCTCCTTCCACGTCCATTGCATCCTTGACATTTCGGAGCGTTGCGTGGGACGTTTTGTCTGTGCATTTGTCTGTGACATTTAATTATCTCCTTGATGTGTTACTGTTTGCTTAGGTGTATTTATAGTCCGGAGGCAGATTGGGCGGGATTTCACCCGGAGCCAGAGTATTCAAACCAAACTCCTCACGCTTACGGGTGATTTCTGCATTTATAGCCCCAATGTATTCGCTGAGCGCGTCAACGGGATCTGCTCCTGAGTTAACTGCAGCAAGGAATGCAAAGTTAACGTATCTTGTGATAATGTACGAGCCGGGATAGTTTACTATCGACGACATATGCTTAATCTGATCCTCTAAGGCTTCTCTTTCATCAGCAGTCCAAGAAAGATCCTTGATCGCATTTATGTTGGCAGTGTCATACTTTGCAGAAGGACCGATAAGAGCAACCATTCTGTTACCGTAATCAGACTGCACCTTCGCAGAGGTCTCCCACTGCATATATTCCCATGCAGCAAACTGTTCTTCGCCTTCACATCCGTGAAGCATTACCGTTGCCGAAACAGTTGCAAGAGAATTGTAGTTAATTATTTCTTTTCCGTTTTCGTCGTATTTGCCGGTTTCAGTTCCGGGAAGCGGACAGAATTCCCAAAGCCCCTCAATTTCAGTAGCATAAACAACAAGTTTGTTGTAAATCTCTTCATAGTTTCCTACGAGTATCGGAACCTCACCGGTCCTGAAACGGTTTGCCGCATCGTAAGAAACCGGGAAGGAATAGTCACTGTAAAGTCGGCATATATACTCGAAGGATTCAATTGCAATGTCGCTATCAAGCCCTATCTGAGCGCCGGCATACTCGGGAATATCGTGATATTTCCACATATTACCGCCCTTTTGATAGAGCATGAAATCAAGTGCGAGGGTATAGCTTACACCGATTTGCATGTTATTCGTCTGAAGAACAGGAAGGATGGAGAGAAGCTGAGACCAAGTTTCAGGAACCTCCACTCCGAGATCCGCAAGAACGTCCATGCGGTAGAAAAGCATCGAAAATCCCATCTTCTCAGGTAATCCGTATGATACCTCAAGAAGCGTAATGGTATCCATTGCAACCGGAACGAAGTTTGCCTCTGTGTAATCGTCGAAGGAGTAAGACACAAAGGAAAGTCCGTCCTCACCTCTGTATTCTTTAGTGACCTCACGCTGTCCGTTTGCGTCCTTATACGTATAATAAGTATCGCTGAATATTTCGTTATTATAACCCGGTTCATCTACGTTACCGCTAACTCCTATAATGGCGTCACGAATAGCGTAGTTAATTACGTCTCCAGCGCCAAGGCCCATATATACGTCAGGACCTTTACCGGAAAGAATCGAGGGAAGAAGCGAACCGCCCGCTACAAGCTTAAGATTAACCGCATATCCGGTTCTGTCGGTGAAGCCGTTCTGAGCGTCTATCATACTGCGCCAGATATTTGCCTGGTCGCGACCTAACGCAAACCACACGTCAATGGCAACCGCATCCTTATCGGGAATTTCGGTAAGTCCCATTGCGTCGTAATCAGTAAAGAACGAGTATATAAAGGAGGTAAATTCAAACCACGTTGACTTGAAGAAATTTGCTTTTACTTTGGGTAGTGCCTTTTCCTCTGCATCAGCAGGGAAAAATCCAAGGGAATCAATCATCATAATTCCCTTTTTGGAATCGTTTATCCAGGTACCGAGCGTACCGAGGTTTGACTTGAGGTTACTCATATTTTGGGCAATATTTTCGCCCTCATTTGAGCCCATCGTGTCGAGAAGACGAGCGATGGTTTCAAGAGTTGCAGTGTGAGAACCGCTGGTTCCGCACAGCGCCTCAAGCCCCTCCTTAATTTCCATAAGCTCTATTGCATAAACGAGAAAGCTCCTTGGAATGTCCGGCATTATTTCCATAAAGCTGTAGTCGCGGTTTTCGTCCGGAGCAGAGCCAGTGAGCTGAAGAATCCTGAGGTAAGCCGCGTTAATATCAGTAAGAAGCTTTTCAACACGCTGAATAAGCTCTTTAAGCGAACCGAGTGAGCACTCTATGTAAAGGGTGTACTCAACCCCTTCTTCAAAATAGAACTCAAAGACGTTTCCATTACTGTCACTCACAAACTCGGACTGCCATTCCTTGCTATAATCAAACTGAGCATCGTATGCTTCAAGGAAAGGAACCGCGGGAGAATCACCGTAGTGTCCGCCTGAAAGCTTAATCGCACGGCAGACGTACATGCCTTCAAGGCTCTTTTGCAGATATCTTGCCGACAACTTATAAAGTCCGGTCTCATCAACCTTAAACTTATAAGCAGCCCACTGTCCAAGTGAGTTAAATCCATTCTCGCCTATTACGTTATACAGCTGAGATTTTGACGCAATCGGGTAAGTAGCACGGGACGTGTTATCGTTCGTAGGAAAAACCGAAGCATCCGAAACGAAATCCGGAAATTCCGCTTGAATAGTGGTTACGCTTCCATTAGCAGGCTTATATCCTGCGGCATCGTACTCAGCCTTGACGTCAGCGAAGGTCTTAAGCTGGTTGATTGCAGGATCATAAGGTATAAACTCAATGGATTTTACAATAACGGGCTCGCGCTCTGCAGCAAGTGTTATTTGGTGAGATCCGTTGGAAAGATAGAAGCACAAATACTTTTGATGCGTTCCGTTAGCATCCTCGTATCCCTGATAATAACCCGAGGTATCCTGACAGTAGTAACTTGCCCATTCGGGGTATTGAACTATACCGGGAGCCATCGAGCTACCGTTTATATCCTGTTGAATTACGTAGGTTTTAACCACCTTTTTACCGCCCGAAATTTCGGTGACTATCTTGCAGTAACCCGTGTCGCGAAGCTCGTATTCGGTTTTCACACCGTCGGGCTCGGTTGTATCAACCGGGTCGGACACTGTAACGTTATCATATTGCCAAGTTTTGTCGAGGGTTAAGTAGCTCGACTCCTTGAACTGCGCCTTGCCGTCTATAAGGAGCTTACGCTCAATAGAGCTTATACTACTCTCGGACGTAATGCAGCTGAAGTATACGATTTTTATGTAATAATAGCTGGCTGCACCGTCGGGAATATCGAAATTCCAGGTCGTTGAGCCCTGAGCTGGCAGATAAACGGTGTTATTCCAATTATCTCCAAAATTCGACCAATTAGCCTGATTTTCCTTGTTAGCATTTTGACAAATTTCGCTAAACGCAGTAGTTACGCCGGTGCTTCCTGCCACTGTGTCTGTGATATCCTGCACACTGTAGGTAGGCAAGCCGGGAACATAACTCGTGCCGTATTCCGAAAGATACTCGTCATACGAAGGCACGCCGACAAGAGCCTTCATTTCCTCAAGCGACGAGGCTGTGTCACGGTTAGTTCCGCGAAGAGCCTTGCCCGAGGTAGAAGCCATAGCCGTTATTCCGACCACGCCGAACAAAGTTGTCACAGAAAGAATCAAGCAAATTACCTTCTGAAACAAAGTTTTCTTCATGAATTGATTTCCTCCAAAAAATTCATCTTACGCCACGCTGTGCCAATGAAAACGGGCGCAACTTGGGCATTAGTACGTGTAAAATTATATCACGAACGCAATTAAAAGTCAATAGAGAAAATTGCTTGTATATTAAAGGGAACCGGGCAACTTTAACTCTTTAAAGCGTCTGTTTTGCAAAAATACAAACTATCATTTACATCATTTTTGGCTTTTTTACCCTAAATAACAGTGTTTTGTCAATTAAAATTGCATTTTTCCTTGTATTTTCAACATTTTTGCGAATTGTATTACAATTTAGTAAATTACATTTACTTATTTAATCCTTTTTACAAATTATGGTTTTTTTACAAAAGCGATGGGGGTTTTGGTGATTTTACACAAAATTCGCGCTTTTTTTTCTACACAACACACAATTTAAAAAAAGGTGAATGAAATCGCATTAAGCCTTCATTCACCTAATATAAATACGTATTCAGCCTCGCTTGCAGTTGGATGATACTATAAAACCGCCTGCGACAAGGACACCTTTTTCATCGTAAAAGACCGCGGACTGCCCGGGGGTTACGGCCCTCACCGTAAGCTCAAGCGCCACCTCTCCTTCACCGTTTCCAAGATATTTCAAAACACACGGAACACGCGGAGCAAGGTATCGAAGCTTTACGAAGAGGTTAAGCTCCGTGCTCGGCACCGGCTCCTTAATAGCAGAAAACACCATACCCGAAATCCGTACCCAGTCGCTGTGGCTATCGGACGGAGAAAGTGTTACGGTATTTTTAATAGGGTCAATGTGGGTTACAAAAACCCTTTGTCCCATGGCAATACCAAGTCCCTTTCGTTGACCGACGGTATATCTTATTATACCTTGATGTTCACCGAGAATCTTGCCTTCTTCATCTATAAAATTGCCACGCTTGGCGGGCTCTGTACGCTCCTCGATGAAGGATGCGTAGTCACCCGATGGAACAAAGCATATTTCCTGGCTTTCATCTCTTTGCGCTGCAAATACTCCCTGCTCTCTTGCATCAGCCCTTACCTCGTCCTTTTCTATATTATAAAGAGGAAGAAAAAGCTTCCCAAGTATATGCTGGGGAAGCCGCCAAAGCATATAGGTTTGGTCTTTTTTTAGGTCCTTTGCACAAGAGAGCGCGTATCTTATGCTGCCGTCAGACTCGATTTCGTTGATTTTTGCATAATGCCCCGTCGCTATCATATCAAATCCGTGCTGCTCGGCATAGTCGTATAAAGCGCGGAATTTAACGTCGCTATTGCAAACAACGCAGGGGTTAGGAGTTCTTCCCGAGCGGTATTCGGAAACAAAATAATCGACGACACATCTATCAAACTGCTCCTCAGCATATATAACGTGCAAGGGTATACCAACGCTGTCTGCAGCTGCTTTGGCTGCATCAAGCTCTGTATGTCGGTGCATTATTATTACCGCTCCCTCTACGCTGTGACCCTCGTTAATAAGTCTTATTGCCGCATAGGTGCTGTCAATGCCGCCGCTCATTCCGAGAAGTATTCTCATTCCTCGTGGCTCTTCTCTATTTCAAAATCAATAGGTCTTCCGATTTTATTGTAATAATCGGCAAGAGCAGTCTTTACAGCCTCCTCGGCAAGCACCGAGCAATGCACCTTGACGGGAGGAAGTCCCTCAAGAGCCTCGACTACTACTCCGTTAGTAAGCTTAAGAGCCTCCTCGATAGTGTGCCCCTTTATAAGCTCGGTTGCCATAGATGAGGTTGCAATAGCCGCGCCGCATCCAAAGGTCTTGAATTTGCAATCGGTTATAACGTCATTCTCTATTTTGAGGTACATCTTCATTATATCTCCGCACTTGGCATTACCTACTACGCCAACGCCGTCTGCGTCCTCAATCTCCCCTACGTTTCTTGGGTTTGTAAAATGGTCCATGACCTTTTCACTGTATTTCATATCTTATTTCTCCCCTCTTTTACTACCTCTTCCCAAAGAGGACTCATATTTCTGAGCTTTTCTACTATTCCGGGAACCGTTTTGATTATATAATCAATATCCTCGTCGGTGGTGTCATGTGATATTGAAAGCCGCAGCGAGCCGTGCGCCTTTTCGTGAGGAACGCCCATTGCCAAAAGCACATGAGAAGCTTCGAGCGATGCTGACGAGCACGCTGAGCCGGTGGAGGCGCATATTCCTGATATATCAAGCCACAAAAGCAGACTTTCACCCTCTATAAACTCAAATCCTATATTAACGTTTCCCGCAAGGCGCTTTGTTCTGTGTCCGTTCAGCTTGGAATACGGAATCTCCGTAATTGCATCAATAAGCCGGTCGCGCATTTTTCTGACCCTGTCAAGCTCGGGCAGCTTTGCTTTTGCAACCTCAAGAGCCCTTGCAAGCCCCACAATATACGGAAGGTTTTCGGTTCCTCCGCGCCGTCTTTTCTCCTGTCCACCGCCGTCAACGAGATTTGCTATATTAACTCCCTTGCGGATATAAAGCATTCCCACCCCTTTGGGAGCGTGAATTTTATGACCGGAAAGAGCGAGCATATCAACCTTAAGCCTTGAGAGGTCAATGTCAACATTCCCGACAGCCTGAACCGCATCGGTGAACATAAGCGCGCCCTTAGCGTGAGCTATCTCGCATATTTCCTCTATCGGCTCAATAGTTCCTACCTCGTTGTTGGCGTACATCACCGCTACGAGAGCGGTTTTTTCAGTTACCGCTTCACGCAAAGCACCAAGGTCGACGACACCGTCCCCGTCAACTCCAACATAGGTAACCTCAAAGCCCTCTTTTTCAAGCGCCTGGCAGGTATTAAGCACAGCCGGATGCTCAATTTTGCTCGTAACTATATGATTTCTGCCCTTGGCTCTCATCTTAATAGCAGCGCCTTTTATCGCCCAGTTATCAGATTCCGTGCCGCAAGAGGTGAAGTATATCTCCCCCGGCGCGCAATTAAAAACCTTAGCGATACGCTCTCTTGCGCTATCAAGAAGCTCCTTTGCCTCTCTGCCCTTGGAATGAAGGCTCGATGGGTTGCCCCAACAATCCTTAAAGCAGGGGAGCATAGCATCTATAACCTCGCGGCTTACGGGTGTTGTCGCCGCGTTATCAGCATATACGAATTTTGGCATTATTTTATCCTTTAAGCATTAATTTATTGAAATCACCGGAGTATACAAGTACTCCGGAAATATATTCTATACTAAATTTGTCGATTTTTCAATACAATATACACAAAGTAATCTGTTAATTTTTTATGAACACAGAATCGAGCATTTAAAATATTGAAAAATCACCGTTCCTTTATGGTAAATTTCGTTGTATTTCTTTGTTTTGTTATATTTTCCCCAATTTTCCGACCAATGCATTTTTCCTAATCGGAATTTTTCTGACAAAAAATTTGCCGACAAAAAAAGCAGGAAAGCTCAACTGTATATGCTAATCTTGACAAATCCTAGGAAAAGATATATAATGTAGAAAATATTTAATTACGCACCGAACACATGCTCGGGTGCGAGGAGCAAAAAATGAAGATAATTATTGTTGGCTGCGGTCAAGTAGGAGAAACTCTTGCAGCCGAGCTTGGCGGTGAGGGAAACGATATAACGGTAATCGACCTTTCGAGCGAAAAAATAAACGCCATAACCTCACGGCTTGACGTTATGGGTGTGGTAGGAAACGGCGCTACCCATACCACGCTTGAGGAGGCAGGAATAGATTCAGCCGACCTGCTGATAGCAGTCACAGATTCGGACGAGCTTAACCTTCTATGCTGCATAATTGCCAAAAGACACGGAAGTTGCCGTGTTATAGCAAGGGTTCAAAGCCCTGAGTACAGCACGGAATCCTCTTACTTAAAAGATGAAATTGGTCTTGCAATGGTCATAAACCCCGAAGAAGCAGCGGCAGAGGAAATAGCGCGTGTGCTGCGCTTCCCTGCGGCGAACAAAATTGAAACCTTTGCAAAGGGCCGGGTCGAGCTGCTCAAGTTCAGAATTGACGAGGAGTCCGTCCTTGTGGGTATGTCTGTTAAGGAGGTCATAACCAAGCTTAAGTGCGACATTCTTGTATGCACCGTAGAAAGAGATGACGAGGTTCATATCGCAAAGGGTGATTTCGTTTTTGCGGCAAAGGACTTGATATCGATTATAGCTTCCCCAAAAAGCTCCTCGGATTTCTTCAGAAAGATAAGCCAAGCACGACACTCCGTAAAAGACGCCCTGATAATCGGTGCCGGTAAGATTGCACAGTATTTGTGCGGTATACTCAAAAAATCCGGTATTTCATTAAAGGTTATAGACAAGGACCGCTCGCTCTGTGAAGCGTTTGCCTCAGCGTATGAAAACGTTACGGTAATCAACGGCGACGAAACCGACCGTGAGTTGCTCGTTGAAGAGGGGGTTGAGAATGCAGATGCTTTTGTTGTTCTTTCGGAATACGATGAAGAAAACATATTTCTTTCTCTTTTTGCAAAAAGCGTCGGAGGCGGTAAAATCGTCACTAAAATCGACAAGCCCGAATACGACGACGTGGTACAGCACCTCGATATTGATACCACGATATATCCGAAGAGCATAACCTCCGACATAATAGTACGTTATGTAAGAGCCATGAAAAACACTCTCGGAAGCAACGTTGAAACAATGTATAGCTTTATAAAGGGTGTAGTTGAGGCAACGGAATTCATCGTTGGCGAAAACTCGCCAATCTCTCTCTCTCCCATATCGGAGCTCAAATTCAAAAAAGACGTTCTTATCGCAGCTATACTTAGAGGTGATTCTGTTATTATACCAAGAGGTAGTGACGTAATTAAGCCGGGCGATGCTGTGGTTATCGTCTCAAAGCTTCTCGGACTCAACGACATATCTGACGTCCTTTTGAGGTGACGCCTTATGAATTACGGAATGATAAAATATTCGCTCGGCTGGTTGCTTTTATTTGAAGCCGGATTCTTCCTGCTTCCGCTCCTAACCGGCGCAATTTACAGAGAAAATGCGGCATTTGCATTTTTGTGGTCGATGCTTATTGTAGCGGCGGTCGGAGCGCTGCTTGCGTTCAAAAAGCCAAAAAAAACCAAGCTTTATTCCCGCGACGGCTTCGTCATTGTTGCGCTCAGCTGGATTGCGTTAAGTATATTTGGCTCGTTGCCGTTTTTGTTCTCCGGTGTAACGAATTCCTTTGTTGATGCGCTTTTTGAAACCGTGTCGGGCTTTACGACAACGGGCGCAAGTATATTTTCGACTGTTGAGGACCTGCCGAAAGCAATCCTTATCTGGCGAAGCTTTACAAACTGGATAGGCGGTATGGGAGTGCTTGTTTTCATAATGGCGTTTCTCCCTCTCAGTGGAGCTCATAACATTAATATAATGAGAGCCGAGAGCCCCGGGCCGTCGGTTTCTAAGCTGGTGCCAAGGATAAAAACGACAGCACTTATACTCTATCTCATCTACTTTTTGATGACAGCGTTACAGTTTGCGCTCCTTCTCTTTGGCGGTATCGGCATCTTTGACGCATTAAATATCGCATTTTCCACCGCCGGAACCGGCGGATTTGGAATAAAGAACGACAGCTTTGGCTCTTACTCGTCATACATTCAGATAGTAACAACCGTCTTTATGCTTCTTTTTTCGATAAATTTCGCTTCTTATTATCTTGCGCTCCGCGGAAAATTGAAGGACGCATTCAACACAGAGGTAAGAGTTTTTATCGGTCTTGTCGCCGTTGTTATCACCATAATTACTCTTGATATCGTGAATATGTACGGCTCTGTCGGCGAAGCGCTCAAGCATTCCGCATTTAACGTTGCTTCTATTATTTCTACCACCGGCTTTGCCTCTGACAATTTTGACCTTTGGCCGAATCTTTCAAGAACGCTGCTCGTTCTCATTATGTTCGTAGGAGCTTGCGCGGGAAGCACGGGAGGCGGAATAAAGGTTTCACGAATTCTGATACTTGTCAAGGGTATGGCGAAGGAGCTTAAAACCATCGTTCATCCGAAGCAGGTTAAGAAAATATCAATAGATTCAAAAGAGGTTGAGCACGAGGTAGTGCGTTCGGTAAACGCTTATATCGTGTGCTACGTCGCACTGTTTTTGGTATCGGTGCTTATTCTCTCCTTTGAGGAGACCGATCTTGTGACGAATTTCACAGCGGTTACGGCAACCATCAACAACATCGGTCCCGGTCTTGCCGGTGTCGGTCCGGCATCAAATTTCTCCGCTTTTTCTGTCATATCAAAGCTGACTCTGACTTTTGATATGCTCGCAGGAAGACTAGAGCTTTTCCCGATGCTGATTTTATTTACACCATCTACATGGAAAAAATAACAAAAAACTTAAGGGCAGCTGCGCTTTTGCAGATGCCCTTTTGATTATCAAAATAATATCTTTTAAAGTCAAAATTGCTATTGATTTTTTGCTCGCGCGGTGCTAGAATTATTAGGACTGATTTTTACTGGAGTAATTATGCAACGAACCTTGAAATTTGCAAAGAAAAACGCAGTGATGCTTATAGCGGCGCTTGCAGCCGTCATCACCTCTATAATTGTGCCGCCCGACAGGGAATATCTAGGCTATTTTGACTTTAAGACGCTATCCTGTCTTTTTTGCGTGCTGGCGGTAGTTTGTGCATTAAGAAATATACGCTTTTTTTACACTATGGCTAAAGCCATAATACGCAGATTCAAGAATACAAAAATCTGTATTCTCGTTTTGGTTTATATAACGTTTATCGGCTCGATGCTGATAGCAAATGATATGGCGCTTCTTACCTTTTTGCCACTCGGTTATTTTGTGTTACATACCACGGGCAAGGAAAAATATATGGCGTTCACCTTTATTATGCAAAATATCGCTGCGAATCTCGGCGGAATGCTGACACCGTTTGGAAATCCTCAAAACCTTTACCTTTATTCAAAATTCAACATTCCCGACCTTGAATTTGTTAAAATTATGTTTCCGCCTTTCATTGTCGCAATAGTGCTTATTACCGCCTGCTGTCTCGTATTTGTAAAAAGCGAGCCGCTCGTCATAGAGGAAAGGGCGGCAAGTCTTCCAACTGCAAGAGTGGCAATTTACCTTCTGCTTTTCGCGCTTTCGATAACCATAGTTTTCAATATATTTCACTATCTCATAGGCGTTGCGGTTATAACCGCTGCCCTGCTGATTCTCGACAGACGCGCGCTTTTAGACGTTGATTACGGTCTGCTTTTCACCTTTGTTTTCTTCTTTATTTTTTCGGGCAACATGGCGAGAATAGATGCGGTGAGAAATTTCTTTTCCCTTTTGCTTGAAAAAAACACTTTGGTGGTAAGCGCTCTTTCCTGTCAGTTTATAAGCAACGTTCCCTCTGCAATACTTCTCTCCCAATTTACCGACAATTATAAGGATTTGCTCCTGGGTGTAAACATCGGCGGCGCGGGTACTATGATAGCCTCGCTTGCCAGCCTTATAACCTTCCGTGAATACTCAAAGCAGGAACCCGGACACACCGTGTCGTATCTTTTAAAGTTTACGCTTTTCAATTTTGCTTTCCTTGGATTGCTTATGCTTTTTTGCCTTTTATTCAAATAATAGCGTCAAAAATACGGCTTTCGAGCCGTATTTTTTCATTCTTTTCTATTGACATTCAGCATTCGCGGTTTTATAATAATTATAATAATTTTAGAGTGCGCGAGCACGCGCAAGGCGAGGTTTTACAATGAACTCACTTGAAGAGGCAAGAGAAATAATTAACCGTGTGGACTCACAGATGGCTAAGCTTTTCTGCGAGAGAATGCGGGCAGCGGAGATGGTTGCCAAATATAAGAAGGAGCACGGGCTCAAGATATTCGACGCAGCACGTGAGGAGGAGGTAATCAAGCGCAATTCCGAGCGCGTTGAGGACACCGAGCTACGTGAATATTACGTAAATTTCCTAAAAAACAATATGGCAGTGTCACGCGAATATCAGGACAGGCTCATAAGCGGTATGAAGGTTGCATACTGCGGCACTGAGGGCGCGTTTGCGCACATCGCCACAGGAAAGCTTTTTCCGACCGCAAGGAAGGTTGCATATAACGATTTTGAATCAGCTTATCAGGCTGTCGTTGACGGGCTTTGTGACGCCGCTGTTCTTCCGATAGAAAACAGCTACAACGGCGAGGTCGGACAGGTCACAGACCTTATGTTCTCCGGTCCGCTTTATGTAAACGGAGTTATGGAGCTTGCGGTAACGCAGGATTTGCTCGCGCTCCCCGATGCTAAAATCGAGGATATAAAGCGCGTCGTAAGCCACCCTCAAGCACTCGGGCAGTGTACCGATTACCTCAAGGCGCACGGCTTCGAGCAGCTTGAATACACAAACACCGCCCTCGCCGCGAAGCACGTCGCAGAGCTTGGTGACAAAACGCTTGCGGCAATTGCGAGCGAGGAAGCGGCAGAGATATTCGGTCTTAAGGTGCTTGAGAGAAATATAAACGCAAGCCGCAGCAACACCACGAAATTCGCGGTCTTTTCAAGAGCGGAAAGCCGCCATACAAAGAGTGAAATGGGCGTACACACAATTCTTCTTTTTACGGTACGAAACGAAGCAGGTGCACTTGCAAAGGCTATTGACGTCATCGGTAAGCATAGCTTTAACATGCGTGCGCTGCGCAGCCGACCTATGAAGGATCTGCTCTGGCAATACTATTTCTACGTTGAGGCAGAGGGTAACGTTCACACAGAAAACGGCAAGGATATGATGCGTGAGCTTCAAAATTACTGTGACAGACTAAAGGCTGTCGGAACTTTTATCAAGGAATAAAAATATGACTACGTTAAAACTGAACCTCGGAGAAAGAGGTTACGATATAAGCATCGGAAATAATATTCTTTCCGATGCAGGAAAGCTTATGAATCTTGACAGAAGAGTCTTTATAGTCACAGATTCCGGCGTTCCGCGAAAATATGCGGAAGCGATAGCGGCGGCGGCAAAATCAGCCGTCATATATACCGTTCCCGAGGGCGAGGGTTCAAAGAGCCTTCGCGTGATGGAAGATGTTCTTTCCGCTATGCTTGACTTTGATGTGTCGCGTAAGGACTGCGCGGTGGCAGTAGGCGGCGGAGTCGTGGGTGACCTGACGGGGTTTGCCGCGGCAAGCTATATGCGCGGCATAGATTTTTATAACGTCCCCACTACCCTGCTTTCTCAGGTAGATTCTTCTATCGGCGGAAAAACAGCGGTAAATCTTGGCGGTATAAAAAATGTCGTCGGTGCGTTTTATCAGCCCAAGGCTGTTCTTATAGACACCGATACTTTAAAAACGCTTCCAAAGAGGCATATTTCGGCAGGTCTTGCCGAGGCGGTAAAAATGTCACTCACCTCTGACAAGGAGCTTTTCGAGTTTTTTGAGCGTGAGGATATTACCGAAGAAAACGTCGGCTACGTCATAGAAAAGGCTCTTTTGATAAAAAAGGCTGTCGTTGAGTGTGACGAGCGTGAGTCGGGGCTCAGAAAGATACTAAATTTCGGACACACCTTCGGGCACGGAATAGAGGCTGAGGAAGAAATGACAGGACTTTATCACGGAGAGTGCGTTGCGCTTGGAATGATTCCCATGTGCTCCCCATCGGTCAGAGAAAGACTCAAAAAGGTGCTCACGCGTCTCGGTCTGCCTACCGAATACGCAGGTGACGTTGACAGGGCGCTCAACTACGTTGTGCACGACAAAAAAACCTCAAACGGTACGGTTGAGGCAATATTTGTTGACACGCCCGGCAGCTTTAGAATCGAGAGGCTCTCAGTAGACGAATATTCAAAAACTGTTAAAGAAAGGCTTGGTTTGCTATGAAGAACACCTACGGAAATTCTCTTACGGTTACCCTTTTTGGCGAAAGCCACGGCTCAGCTATCGGCGCGGTTATTGACGGACTTGCGCCGGGCATCAAGGTTAACACCGAATATATTGACGAAAAACTCGCGCTGCGTCGCCCCTCCGGCAGAATATCCACTGCAAGAGTGGAAAAGGACAACTACACCATAGCAAGCGGTGTTTTTAACGGATACACGACAGGCACACCAATAGCTATAATAATACCCAACGAAAACACAAACAGCAAGGATTACTCAAAGCAAAAGGACCTTGTTCGCCCGGGACACGCAGACTACACTGCAGAGTGTAAATACCACGGATTTCAGGACTATCGCGGCGGCGGACACTTTTCGGGAAGAATCACGGCGGCGCTCGTCGCTGCGGGCGCTATAATATCAAGTGCTCTTGAAAACAAGGGTATCCGCATCGGCACGCACATTTCCCGTCTTCACGGAATAAACGACAGAAGCTTCGAAAACCTCGAAGCTGATATAAATACTTTAGCAATCACCCCCTTCCCCGTGCTCTCACAAGACACAGCGGAGAAAATGAAGCTTGAAATTGAGTCCTGCGCCAAGATAGGCGACAGTGTGGGCGGTGTGCTTGAAAGTGCCATAATCGGTGTTCCCGCAGGTGTCGGCGAGCCTTGGTTTGACAGTATGGAAAGCGCAATTTCCCATATTCTTTTTTCAATAGGAGCAGTTAAGGGCGTTGAGTTTGGCGACGGATTTGCCTTTGCGGATATGCTAGGCAGTGAAGCGAACGACCCCTTTTATATTGAAAACGGGAAAGTTGCCACAAAAACCAACAGAAACGGCGGAATCAACGGTGGAATTACGAACGGCATGCCGATAATTGTAAGATGCGCCGTCAAGCCCACCCCGTCAATCTACAAGGAGCAGGATACAGTAAGCCTGTCAAAGCTCACCGAGGAGAAGCTGCTCATTGAGGGCAGGCACGACCCGGCAATCATACACCGCGCAAGAGCGGTGGTTGACGCAGCGCTTGCTATTGCCGTGGCAGATATGCTCACTACTAGATATGGCGCGGATTTTTTGGCAAATAAGTAAATTAAAGTTTACAAAAAGGTAGTATTAAGATGAAATACGGATGTATCGGAGAGCACCTGCAGCACAGCTTCTCAAAGGAAATACATAACGCTCTTGCCGATTACGAATATGTGCTGCGCGAGATTCCGAAAGATGAGCTATCGGATTTTGCGAAGCGAAAAGACTTTCTTGCAATAAACGTCACAATTCCCTATAAAGAGCTTATTATGCCGTATCTTTATTTTACCGACGGGCGCGCAGAGGAAATAGGCGCGGTAAACACGGTTGTAAACCGCTGCGGTAAGCTTTACGGATATAATACAGATTTCTACGGTATGACAATGCTCGCGCGCCACGCCGGCGTGGATATGGTTGAAAAAAAAGTGGCAATTCTCGGCACGGGCGGCACGTCTAAAACGGCCTTTGCCGTTGCAAAATCACTCGGCGCCAAAGAGATAATTCGCGTTAGCCGCACAGCTCGCGAGGGGGCGATAACCTACGAGGAGCTTTACAAAAGTCACAACGACACTGAAATTATAATTAACACGACTCCGGCGGGAATGTATCCTAATATATTTGATTTCTCGCTTGATATTGCCCCATTTAAAAATTTGTCTGGGGTTCTTGACGCGGTATACAACCCTTTGAGAACACCGCTTATACTCTCTGCTATGGAGCGTGGCATTGCCGCCGAGGGCGGTCTTTATATGCTCGTCAGCCAGGCAGTGCGGGCGTCGGAAATTTTCACCGACACCGTATATCCGGAGGCAGTTCTTGATGGTGTTTATAAGCAAATTATCTCAAGCAAGAAAAACATAGTCCTTACAGGTATGCCCGCATCCGGAAAAAGCACGGTAGGCAGACTGCTTGCGAAGGACCTCGACCGCGAGCTTGTGGACACGGATACTCTTATCGAGGAGCGCGCAGGAAAGCCAATCCCCGAGATATTCGCACAGCATGGAGAGGTGTATTTCCGCGACCTTGAAACAGAGGTCATAAAAGACGTTGCAAAAAGAAACGGAATTATCGTTTCAACAGGGGGCGGCGCTATACTCAGACGCGAAAACGTAAGTGCCCTTAAGGAAAACGGAAGAATATACTTTATCGACCGTCCTCTTTCTGCGCTTATGCCCACGGAAGACAGACCCCTTGCCTCAACAAAAGAGGCTATAACGAAAAGATATAACGAACGCTACGGCATCTACAAGAGCACGGCGGACGTCATAATAGACGCCGACTGCGATGCAATGACTGTGGCAAAAAAAATCAAAGGAAGCTTTGGAATATGAAAAGAATCTACGTTCTTAACGGTCCCAATCTTAATATGCTCGGTGTACGCGAGCCCGACCAATACGGCAGCCAAAGCTACAAGGAGCTTATAAAGCTCATAAAGGCGCACGCAAAGAGCCGTGGCGTTAAGGCCGTTATTTTTCAGTCAAACTGCGAGGGCAAGCTTGTTTCCAAGATACAGGAGGCGTATTTCAAGGGCGCTTACGGCATAGTCATAAATCCGGGCGCTTATACGCACACTAGCATAGCAATTCTTGACGCGGTAAAGGCAACGAAGCTTCCCACCGTTGAGGTGCATATCTCAAAGGTTGAGGAGCGCGAGAATTTCAGGCAGACGAGCTACGTTAGACTTGCCGCAAAAAAGACTATAACCGGACACGGTCTTGCAGGCTATACCGAGGCTATGGATTTTCTTTTGGAGGCAACTGAGGCGTGAAGGTAAGAATTGAAAAGGGTGTTGCCTACGGAAAGATATCAGCGCCCCCCTCGAAGAGTATGGCTCACAGACTGCTTATATCCGCAGCCCTCTCAAACGGCAGAAGCGTCCTTCGCGGAGTGTCGGACTGTGAGGATGTAAGAGCTACCGAAAGATGCCTTAGGGCGCTCGGTGCAAAATTTGAGAAATGCGGAGACGTTTTTACCGTATACGGCACAAACGCAAGGCGCTCAGCTCCTACCCTGCCCCTTGACTGTAACGAAAGCGGAAGCACCCTCAGGTTTATCATTCCCGTAGCAGCGCTTTCAGATGCCCCTATAAGCTTTACGGGAGCGGGACGGCTTATGCAGCGTCCAATGAGTGTTTATGAAAAGCTTTTTTTTGAAAAGGGAATCTACTACTGCTCAGACGAAGAGATAATAACCGTTAAGGGAGCGCTTACCGGCGGTGAATACTGCGTAGCCGGAAACGTCAGCAGTCAGTTTATAAGCGGTCTTATTTTTGCTCTACCCCTGGCTGAGCGCGACAGTTATATAAAAATCATACCACCGATAGAGAGTCTGCCTTATATAAACCTCACACTTGAGGCTGTCAGCCGATTTGGTATAAAGGCAGATTTTATAGATGAGTGCACAATAAAAATTCCCGGCTCACAAACCTATAAGCCTGCCGACGTTACGGTAGAGGGGGACTATTCGGGCGCAGCTTTTATTGAATCGCTTAATCTTTTCGGCGGCAACGTTGAGGTTTCGGGACTTGAACCTGAAAGTCTTCAGGGGGATAAGATATATAAAGAGCATTTCAAAATGCTAAAGGTCGGAACTCCGACAATAAATATAGAGAACTGCCCCGATTCAGGCCCTATATATTTTGCGATAGCAGCCGCTCTTAACGGAGCCACCTTTACAGGTACAAAAAGGCTGAAAATCAAGGAAAGCGACAGAGCATCTGCAATGGCAAGCGAGCTTTCAAAGCTTGGAGTAAAGGTCGAAATTTCAGAAAATTCTGCGGTAATACACAAAACGCAGATTAAGACTCCCGGTGAGGTTCTCTCTTCTCACAACGACCACAGAATAGCGATGGCTCTTTCAGTACTGCTTACTCTCGTTGGTGGAGAAATTGAAGGTGCTGAAGCTATAAACAAAAGCTATCCCGATTTTTTTGGCGACCTTGTTAAACTTGGAATTGGAGTTTCTTTGGAATGATACCGAACAAAAGCACTAAAATACTAATAGTAGGTCTTGGCGTAATAGGAGGCGGTTACGCCGCCGCACTCACCAAGGCGGGCTACACCGTTTCTTGCATAACGAAAGACAAGGAAACAATTGAATACGCCATTGAAAGAAATATGATAAGCTACGGAACAACCGAGATTGACGAAAAGCTTATAGCAAGCTCCGAGCTTATAATATTTGCGCTTTACCCAACTGTTTTTATGGAGTGGATAGAGATCTATCAGCATCTGTTCTCCCCCGGAACTTTAATAACCGACGTTACTGGCGTAAAGAGCTCTGTAGTAAATAAAATCCAGTCTATACTCCGAGGCGACGTTGAGTTTATATCTGCTCACCCCATGGCCGGACGCGAGCAAAGCGGCGTTGAATTCAGCGACCCTGATGTTTTTCGCGGCGCAAACTATATCGTTACGCCGACTGAGAAAAATTCAAAGGAAGCGATTGCTGCGTGCAAAAAGCTTGGTGAAATTCTCGGCTTTGCAAGAATAAGCGAGCTCTCCCCGTGGGAGCACGACGAAATGATAGCCTTCCTATCACAGCTTACCCACTGCATAGCGGTATGCCTTATGACCTGCAACAATACTCCGAATCTTGAAAAATACACGGGTGACTCCTTCAGAGACCTTACGCGTATTGCAAAAATAAACGACAAAATGTGGAGCGAGCTCTTTCTTATGAACAAAGAGCCGCTGCTTATGCAGATGGATTCTTTTATTGAAGAATTCAAGGCGTTCAGAGATATGCTTGAGCGCGGAGACCGAGGCGGAATGAGAGAAAAAATGAAACTTTCAACCGCCAAGAGAAGTGTTTTTGATAAACCAAAGAATTAAAACGCATTTTAACACTAAAGAGGAAAAACAATGAATAATATGAAATTTCACCGCAAGCTGCCTATTCCTCAAGAGATAAAGGAGCAATTCCCCGCGACAGATGATATGCTCAAGATACGCAAGGAAAGGATTGCCGAGCTTGAGGATGTTTTTTCGGGTCGCTCGAATAAATTCATTCTCGTTATAGGACCTTGCTCTGCAGACCGCGAGGACGCGGTGCTTGACTATATTTACCGCTTGCGCGGCGTTCAGGAAAATGTCAAGGATAAGATAGTTATAGTTCCCAGAATATATACGAACAAGCCGAGAACGACAGGAGAAGGCTACAAGGGAATGCTCCACCAGCCCAATCCAAATGAAAAGCCGGACCTTCTTAAAGGTCTTATCGCCATTAGAAAGATGCACATGAGAGCCCTTTCCGAAACGGGCTTTGGCTGCGCTGATGAGATGCTCTATCCCGAAAATCACAGATACCTTTCCGACCTTCTCACCTACGTGGCAGTCGGAGCGCGCTCGGTAGAGGATCAGCAGCACAGACTTACCGCAAGCGGACTTTCAATTCCTGTCGGTATGAAAAACCCGACAAGCGGCGATATAACGGTTATGATGAACTCCATCAAGGCTGCCCAGTCCTCGCACACGTTTTGTTACAGAGGCTGGGAGGTTGAGAGCCTTGGAAACCCCTACACACACGCGATTTTGCGCGGATACGTTGACAAGCAAGGCAAATCCCACCCCAACTATCATTACGAAGACCTTTACCACCTCTACGAAACCTACTGCAACAGCGGACTTGAAAATCCCGCAGTTATAATAGACACAAACCACTCAAATTCAAACAAGCAATTTCTTGAGCAGATAAGAATATCAAAAGAGGTATTGCACAGCTGCCGATACTCAAAAGAGGTACGCAGCTTGGTTAAGGGTCTTATGATAGAAAGCTATATCGAAGACGGATGTCAAAGCATATCCGAGAAGGAGATATACGGCAAATCCATAACAGACCCCTGTCTTGGTTGGAAAAATACAGAAAAACTAATCTACGATATCGCAGAGGTTTTATAGCTTGGCAAAAGTTATGAGAAGAAAAAGCGGCGTGCTTATGCACGTCTCATCACTTCACGGTGAATACGGAATAGGCTCGTTTGGAAAAGAGGCAAAGGAATTTATTGATTTTCTTGCCGAGTGCGGATTTTCCTATTGGCAAACGCTTCCCTTCTGTATGACTGACGAATGCAATTCACCTTACAAATCCTATTCGTCGTTTGGAGCGAATCCGTATTTTATCGACCTGCCGACGCTTTTCTCAGAAGGTCTTTTGACAGAGGATGAGCTTATGTCGGCAAAGCAACGCTCACCCTATCTATGCGAATATGAGAGGCTCAAAAAGGAGCGCTTAACACTACTTGGCACAGCGGCGACGCGAGCTATGGAAAATGCGGATGAATTTAAGAGGATTGAGAACTTTATAAAAGAGTCGCCAAGGCTTCTTAGCGTTTGTGAGTTTCTTTCCTTAAAGGAGCAAAGCTCAAGCGCGCCGTGGCAGACGTGGAAATCGCGCGACTGTGATGAGGCGACACTTTTCAAGTGGAAATTCATACAGTATGAGTTTTTCTGGCAATGGAAAAAAATAAAGGACTATGCCAATTCTAAGGATGTAAAAATCATAGGCGATTTGCCTATATACGTCGCGCTTGACAGTGCAGACGTTTGGGCTGAGCCTGAACAGTTTCTGCTTGACGGGAAAGGTTATCCTACCGCTGTGGCAGGCGTACCGCCCGACTACTTTTCAATAGACGGTCAGCTATGGGGAAATCCCCTTTATAATTACAAAAAAATGAAGGCGGACGAATATTCCTTCTGGAAAGAAAGAACCCTACACGCGCTCTCTCTTTTTGACGGAGTGAGAATAGACCATTTCAGAGCGTTTGAGTCATACTGGAGCGTTCCAAGCAACGCTACAAGTGCAAGAGTGGGAAAATGGGTAAAGGGGCCCGGACGAGCGATTATTGACACTATCAAGGAGTGCGCCAAAGATAAGCTCATAATTGCCGAGGACCTGGGCGACATAACTCATAAAGTCGATGCATTGCGTAAATATTCCGGCTTTCCCGGAATGAGAGTTTTACAGTTTGCCTTTCTCGGTGACGAGAATACACCGCACCTGCCTCATAATTTTGATAAAAACACCGTAGTATATACCGGCACTCACGACAATAACACTCTGCTCGGCTATATATGGGAGCTTGATAACTCGACACGGGCGCGCGTCTTTGACTATTTTGGATACCGCGGTGACAATTTTAATGAAGCCTGTGAGCATATAATCAAATCTCTTCTCGCTTCCTGCGCTGACACGGTGATATTTCCGATACAAGACCTTCTCATATACGGCAGCGACACTAGAATGAACACCCCCGGCAAAGCCGACGGCAACTGGGCGTACCGCCTCACAAGAGAACAGCTTGACAAAATAGATAGAAATAAATACAAATATTTGAATAGACTTTACGGAAGATAAAAACAGCGTTGTGTTACAAATCGCACAACGCTATTTTCTTATAATTTTTCTTATAATCGAGCGGAATTTATGCAAAAGCCATCTCAGCGGATACATAAAATTCCAAAACCTAGAATAAAGCTTATATCCAAATTCAGTAACCTTA
>JAZORD010000039.1:0-8345 GCA_045656445.1 Eubacteriales bacterium
CTTTTACGCGTATTTGATAACAGTATAACACTATTTAAAAATTTTTGCAACAATTTATCGAAAAAAACTGAAAACATCTTGAAACCTTCGACATTTTGTGCTAAAATAACCGTGAGATAATTCAAGGCAGAAATAACTGCCCTGCTTCACAAGGAGATATCTATGCTTAATCTTGCGGTAAGAAACACAGGAAAGCTCATACGTGAAAAATCAAAAAGCGAAAACGTCAGACTTGGTAGGCTTTTTACTAAAAAGGATACTGCGCGTCTTATGGCGTCAATGCTTAAAATAGACGAAGAAAAGACTGCATTCACCGTACTCGACCCCGGAGCCGGCACGGGTATCCTCTCTGCTGCGGCAGTTGAAGAGATATGCAAAAGAGCGCCAAAGTGCAAGCAGATATTCCTCACCTGCTACGAGATTTGTGAGGAATATATTCCAATGCTTACCGACAATCTTGAGCGAATACGGAAAAAATGCCGCCACGACTACGGCGTCAAGCTGTACGTCACTGTATATCGCGAAAACTATATCGTTGATGCAAAAAAACACTACACGGTGACTTTTTTTGACACGGTAGAGGATAAATACGATATAATAATTGCGAACCCACCGTCCGAGCTTGTTGAAAAGGGCTCTGACGAGGCGGTGAGCGCAGGCGGTGTCACTCAGCTGAAGATAGGCGCTGAATTTTTGTTTGCCCGTATGGCTTCTCGTCATCTTGACGACGGCGGTCAGCTCGTTATAATTCTTCCTACAACCTATGCATCGGCATCTCAGCTCACCTCTCTAAGACAAGAGATGGCAAAGAAGCTTTCACTAAAGGGCATACACCTCTTTATCGGAACGCAAAAGAATACGAGGCGCGCCACCCCTCTCAAAAAGAATTTTATAATCGCCTATGCAAACGAAGAAAAGCCCGAGGAAATATCCATAAGCACCTCGACTGATTCGGGCAAGAGTATAACAAAGCTGCCAGGTCTGCCCTACGATTTTGTAGTGGACAAGGATACCGGTGTTCTGACTCTTCCAAAAAGCGCTGAGGATATGAAAATCGTTCGTTTTATATCGGATTTTCCCGAAACGCTTACAAGCCTAGGACTAAAAATGTCAACAGGACTTATCGTTGACTCGAAGTGCGAGGGGCTTTTATTCACAGAGCCGGTCAAGGGAACGATTCCGCTTATAAGAGCAGCGACTATCCAAGGGGGTACTGTAAGCTTTCCACAGCCCATAAAAAAGCAGTATATTGCGCCGGTAAATCCTTCGCTTGTGCAGAAAAACAAAAATCTTATCATTATCAAAAGAATCCCGGCAAAGAGCGACGAGAGATTCGTAAACTCCGCAATATATCTTGCTTCTCAACTCCCCGCATATAAGTACATAAGCACTCACAACAAGATAAACTTTATCGACACGAAGGACAAAAACGCAGAAATGTGCGCACGCTTTGCTTTTGGACTGTTTGCGCTTCTCAACTCCACGATTTACGATAGATATATTTCAATAGTATCAAAATCAAAGCAGATTAATTCAAAGGAAATGCGAAATCTTCCCCTGCCGCCCCGCAATCTGATTGAAAACATCGGCATGCGTCTTATGGCAATGAGACAGACAAGTGTAAAGGCTTGCGACCAAATTGTAAACCCGACTTTACATATAATAGAAAAATAATGCACATATGTGCAAAAATACTACAAAACATAATATTCATAAAACTGCGTAGCTTGTTGGCGGCGCAGTTTTATTTAGACTAAAGAAAGGACTCGGGATGAAAAAACTGGTTGTCGGCATAGTAGCGCACGTTGACGCAGGTAAAACAACTCTATCTGAAGCTCTTCTGTACGCTGCGGGTGCAATTTCACGGCTTGGACGTGTAGACCGCAAGGATTCCTACCTTGACAGCTATTCGCTTGAACGCGAGCGCGGAATCACAATATTTTCAAAGCAAGCTACAATCAGCTTTGGGGACACCGAAATGACCCTTGTTGACACTCCGGGTCATATCGACTTCTCCTGCGAAGCTGAGCGCTCGCTCTCGATACAGGATTATTCCATACTCGTTATAAGCGCCACCGATGGCATCGAGTCGCACACAAAAACGCTTTGGCAGCTATTAAACGCAAGAAAAATTCCTACATTTATATTTATAAACAAGACCGATATATCCGAGAAAACGCGAGCGGAAGTTATACAAGAGCTAAAAGCAGGGCTTTCGGGCGCTTGCGTAGATTTTTCCTCTGCTAACACGAAATACGAGGATGCGGCGGGGGCTGACGAGGAATTGATGCAGGAATTTTTTGACACGGGTACTATCACAGACCCACCACTTTGCTCCGCAATACTCTCAAGGAAAATATTCCCCTGCTTTTTCGGCTCAGCGCTTAAGATGGATGGTATAAAGGAATTTTTATACGCCTTCGATAAATACACCGCTGCCCCCAGCTACAATGCCAGAGTTTTCGGGGCAAAGGTATATAAAATCGCACGCGACCCATCAGGCAAGCGCCTCACGTATATGAAAATAACCGGAGGACATATTGCCACTAAGGATACTATCAGCGTAAAAGACAGCAACGGAAATCTGTTCACAGAAAAATTTGAAGAAATTCGCCTTTATTCAGGGGAAAAGTATAAGTCGGTGAAGGAAGCCGCCGGCGGCACGCTCTGCGCCGTACTGGGTCCTACCAGAACGCTTCCCGGAATGGGTCTTGGCGTTGAGCGGAGTGAGGAAGCCTCACTCACACCCGTCCTCGACTATAAATTAATTTTACCTGACGGCGCAGACGTTTACGAGGTCTTTCTTAAGCTTCTTGCGCTTACCGAGGAGGACCCATCTCTAGCTATCTCCTATAACGAGAGGTCTAAGGAAATCCGTATACGCCTTATGGGTGATATACAAATAGAGGTTCTCAGGCGACTTATAGAGGAGAGATTCGGAATCTCCGTTTCCTTTGGAGAAGGAAGTATATTGTATAAGGAAACCGTGGCAAGCACGGTGGTGGGAGCAGGACATTTTGAACCGCTAAGGCATTATGCCGAGGTGCACCTCTCAATTGAGCCCTTGCCCGCGGGTTCGGGTGTAATATGTGATACCGCCTGCTCTGTTGATGCTCTCGCGCTTAATTGGCAAAGGCTCATTCTTACACATCTTGAAGAGCGCGTTCACAGAGGTGTGCTTAGTGGCTCGCCTCTGACCGATGTAAAAATTACGCTTCTTGCGGGTAAGGCGCATCAAAAGCACACGGAGGGAGGGGATTTCAGACAGGCTACCTATCGCGCCGTGCGTCAAGGACTTATGAAAGCCAAGTCGATTCTTCTTGAACCTACCTTTGATTTCAAAATAGAGCTTCCCACGGAAAACCTCGGCAGAGCTATGAACGATATCACCGCAATGTTTGGCAAATGCGACCCCCCGGAGTTTTTGGAGAATGGCGCAATCCTTACCGGAAACTGCCCCGTGGCAACAATGCGCTCCTACGCCACCGAGCTGCGCGCCTACACTCGCGGCGAGGGAAAAATAACCCTAACGGTTGGCGAATACGCGCCTTGCCACAACACCGAAGAGATTTTGGATAAATTCAAATATAACCCTGAGCTTGACGAGAAAAATACTCCAAACTCGGTATTTTGCAAAGCAGGCTCCGGATACGTCGTTCCGTGGTATGAGGCAGACGCTATGATGCACGTTTCGGCAGAGGACGGAGACGAAAACGCCATTTACGAAAATCGGGCAACAAAGGCACCAAAGGTGGTTTACCGCGGAACAGCCGACGAGGATAAGGAGCTTATGCGAATCTTCGAGAGCACCTACGGAAAGATAAAGGACCACCGCGTTTCCGAAAAAACCGAGAACAAGGCTAAGAGCGAGCCGCCGCCGGAAAAGCCAAAAAAACAGAAGCCGCGCGGCGAGGATTATCTCATAATAGACGGGTATAATTTCATTTTTGCCACAGAGGAATTTAAGCGCCTTGCAAATCTTGATATATCACTTGCAAGAGATACTCTCATTCGTATAATGTGCGACTACTCCTCCTTCAAAAGATGCAAGGTCATCATAGCCTTCGACGCATATAAGCGAAAGGGTGGCGAGGGCAGCACCGAAAGGTGCGGTGAGGTTACCGTGGTTTACACGAAGGAATCGCAAACTGCCGATGCGTATATAGAAAAGGTCACCCACGATATAGCCAAAGAGCATAGAGTAAGGGTGGTTACCGGCGATATGCAAGAGCAGCTTATCGTTTTAGGAAACGGCGCGCTTAGGGTAAGCACCGCTGAATTTATAAACGAAATTCACCTAACCGAAAAAGAGATAAAAGAGACAATAGAGAGCCTAAAGTAACATTTTTGACAATTTTTGTTTACAAAAAACGACAAAAAAGCCGCAACCCCGTGTTTAATTTATTCCGGGATTGCGGCTCCTTGTTTTATTTATTTTTCTATTACCGAAATACAAATATTTAATTTTTGAGTCATTCATAAATATTTGTTGCTTTAAAAGAAAAAAAGTGATACAATAATATTATAAATTGAAAAGGGGGTCAAGGATGTATATTTTCATCTCTGCCGTCGCGGCAGTTCTCATAATAATACTTCTAGCATCATATATTGCTTTCCGTATGACCTTTCTCTTTACAAAAGGTAATGAACTGGAGCTATACAAAGGACTTGACGGCGAGCTTGACGAAATAAAGCGAAAAAGAAAAACGCTTATAGAGCGCCTTGCGTGTATTCCCTACGAGGACGTTTATACCGAGAGCTACGACGGGCTTCGACTCCACGCGCGGTATTATCACTGCTCTGACACAGCACCCCTCGCAATACAGTTTCACGGATACAAGAGCATATCGCTTCGCGATTTTTCGGGCGGCGCATATGAGTGCATAAGTCGCGGTCATAACCTTTTACTTGTCGACCAGCGGGCGCACGGACAAAGCTGTGGCAAGGTTATAACCTTTGGAATAAAGGAGAGGCACGACGTCAGAGCTTGGGTGGATTATTCCCTATCCAGATTTGGCGAGGACGTTAAAATAATGCTATACGGAATATCAATGGGCGCGGGAACAGTTCTTATGTCATCAGAGCTGAATCTTCCGAAAAACGTTGTCGGAATAGTAGCCGACTGCCCCTTTTCCTCACCAAGAGCTATCATCAAAAAAGTGACACGGGATATGAGATTGCCTGCCGACCTGCTTTATCCTTTTGTAAGACTCGGCGCTTTGATTTTCGGTGGATTTGACCCTGATTTTGCATCTGCTGTTTCGGCTGTAAAAAGCACCGACGTGCCTATTTTACTTATACACGGGGATGCCGATAATTTCGTTCCCCCTGAAATGAGCGACGAAATAAACGAAAACGGAAGCACCGTTACCTACATCAAAATCAAGGATGCCACGCACGGCCTCTCGTATTTATACGATTACGACGCCTACGTTGGCGCTCTGGATAAATTTATAAAGGAGCATATAGGAGAAACAAAATGAAACAAAACATAAGGCTACACGGATTTTCAGAAATAGGAAGCGTAGATATTCCTGATATTGACGCTACTCTTCATAAAATGGAGCACGTAAAAAGCGGGGCGAGCCTTCTTTTCCTTGAACGCGAGGATGAAAACAAAACCTTTTCAATAACCTTCAAAACAATACCCGAGGACAGCACCGGAGTTTTTCACATTATAGAGCATTCCGTGCTTTGCGGCTCGGAAAAATACAGGGTAAAGGAGCCGTTCGTTGAGCTGCTCAAGGGCTCGCTTAACACTTTTTTAAACGCGATGACATTTCCGGATAAAACGATGTATCCCGTAGCATCTCGTAACGACCGTGATTTCCTTAATCTTATCAGCGTGTATCTTGATGCTGTTTTTCATCCTGCCATTTTGGAAAATAAGAATATTTTTCTTCAAGAGGGCTGGCATTACGAGCTTGATGGCGAAAACGGAGAGCTTAGGCGCAACGGCGTAGTGTTAAACGAGATGCGCGGAGCGTTTTCATCACCCGATGACCTTGCTTATTATCATCTCTCGAATATGCTTTATCCGGACACCTGCTACCGACACGATTCCGGCGGTAACCCCGATTTTATACCGGAGCTTTCATATCAAAATTTCATCTCGGCGCACAAAAAATACTATCACCCGTCAAACTCCGAAATTTTTCTTGACGGCTCGGTTGACCTTGATTCAGTTCTTTCTATGATAGATTCCTTCCTCTCGGAATACGACCGCGTCCCCGCTGATTTTGAGATAAAAACACAGCCCCCGATAAAGCCGCAAAGACGAGAGATAGAATACGAAATTTCAGCGAGCGAAGCTAAGGAAAATAAAACGCGTATGTCCATCGGCTATCTTCTTTGCAGCTACGACGAGCAGGAGAAAAACGTGGCAGCAAGTATTCTTTTGGATGCGCTCCTTTCTTCAAACGAATCTCCTCTGAAAAAAGCGCTTATCGATTCGGGGCTTTGCGAGGATATTACAATATCTCCTTACGACTCAATTAAGCAAAATTCCCTCGGTATTGACTTCCACAACGTGCGCGACGGGGCGTGTGACGAGCTTTTCGAGCTTTTCGTTAGTACAGTCAAAGAAATATCAGGCGCGGGAATAGATAGGGCTCTGCTTGAAGCCTCTCTCAACAGCTTTGAATTTAAAACGCGCGAGCGTGATTTCGGTACGATGCCAAAGGGTGTCATATACGCTATGAGCGTGCTTGAAAGCTCACTTTACGGCGGCGCGCCGGAGCAAAATTTATCCTTTGAGAAAACCTTTAATTCCCTTCGCGGAAAGCTCGATACCGATTATTTTGAAAAGCTCTTAGGCGAGATTTTTACCGATAACGAGCATAGGGCGCTGCTCATAATGCACCCGTCCGAAACGCTTGGCAAAAGGAGAGCCGAGGATGAGGCACGAGAGCTTGCGGATATAAAAAATTCGCTCTCAAAGCAGGAGCTTGATGATATTATAAGGTCCGAGCAGGAGCTAAAGGCTTGGCAAAAAACTCCGGATTCCAAGGAAGCCATAGCAACGATACCGACACTCAAAATTTCCGACGTTCCAACGGAAGTACCAAAAACTCCGAGGACGGTGGCTAAAATAGGAGATTCAACGGTTCTTTTCCACGACGTTCAGACAAACGGTATAATTTACGCGGATTTATATTTTGACGTGTCGGATTTTACGAAGGAAGAAATTTTTGATTTGCGTATGCTGTTTTCTCTTATGGAAAACGTCCGTACCGAAAAGCATACGGCAATAGAGCTTCAGAACCTCATAAAGCGCGAGCTTGGAGGCTTTAGCGCAACGCTCACCCCCGTGACAAATAACAAAAACGCGAAAATATACGCGAATATTTCGGTAAGCGCCTTAGAAACAAAAAAGGATTCAATTATCGATATCCTCAGCGAAATACTGTATACTTCTATTTACAAAGATAAGGCTGCAACAGGAAACGTTTTACGGCAAATGAAGATAGCCAGCGAGGAATCATTTGTAACGGGCGGTCACCTTGCCGGTTATCACAGAGCAGCGGCTTACGTGAGCTGTGAATCCGCCGTTCTCGAATATTACTCCGGCTACGAAGCGCATCTTTCGATAAAAGAGCTTGACAGGTCGCTTGATTCCGAATTTGACGCACTATCTAAAAGACTCTCCTCGCTTCCCAAACGCATATTTACAAGGGAACGTCTAACCCTTTCTATCACGGCACGAACCGACGAGCAGTTCGCGCAAAGGCTTCTTGGATGCTTTGATGCCGGATGCGACGCTTCTCCTGTTTGCAGGATTAAGCCGCTCGGTATACGCCGCGAGGGCATACTAATACCCGCGCAAGTAGCGTTTGCTGAGAGCGTGTCAAATCTTTCGCTATTTGACGAGGCGCCAGGGGGCTCAATGAACGTGCTTCGCTCGCTCTTAAACTACGGTTATCTTTGGAATGCCGTTAGAGTTCAGGGCGGCGCATACGGAGTCGGACTGCTTGTCAGAAACAACGGAAACGTCGGATTTTATTCCTTCCGTGACCCAAGCCCCAAAAGAACGCTCGACTGTTATAAAAACTCAGCCGACTTTGTACGCGATTTTGCTGAGCGCGGCGAGGACGTTACTAAATTTATAATCGGCGCTGTCGGAGATACCTCACCTCTCGCCACTCCGAAGCTCAAGGGAACACTTTCCGCTGTGAGATACCTGAGGGGTATAACCTACGAGGATGAGTGCCGCTCGCGCCGCGAAATTCTTGCGACAGATAAAAATGAGCTTTTGCGTCTTGCAGACCTTATAGATAAGGTTGCGTCAACAGGCGCCGTTTGCGTCGTTGGCGGAAAAGATAAGCTTGAATCCTGCGAGCTTGACA
>JAZORD010000040.1:0-5170 GCA_045656445.1 Eubacteriales bacterium
AGAAATCCGTAGAAATGGTGTAGATACCGGAAATATCATAACAGGCGGAAAAAGACTTGGTACTTTCTATCTTGAAAAAGGTGCTTCCCAAAGACCATCTAAAGTAATTTATGACAGAGAAAATTCTGCAATTGCAGAGGCTAAACCTGAAGAGTTTAATTGGGAAGAAATCTTCGATGGTGCTTCTTGGTTCCATTTTACAGGAATTACACCTGCGTTAAGTGATAATATGGCTAAAGCTTGTCTCGACGCGTGTAAAATTGCAAAAAAAATGGGCATTACCGTAAGCTGCGATTTAAATTATCGCAGTAAGCTATGGTCAAAAGAAAAGGCAAAAAAGGTAATGAGCGGACTTATGGAATATGTTGATGTATGTATTGCAAACGAGCAGGATGCATCAGATGTTTTTGGAATTGAAGCTGAGCACACCGACATTGACGGCGGAAAGCTTGACTATAATGCATATATTGATGTTGCTAAAAAGCTTACAGATGCATTTGGATTTAAAAAGGTTGCTATTACCTTGAGAGGAAGTATCTCGGCAAGTAGAAATACTTGGGCGGGTATGCTTTATGATGATAAAACACAGAAATCAGAATTTTCGAATGAGTATGATATCTGGATTGTTGACCGCGTAGGCGGCGGTGACTCGTTTGGCGGTGGGCTTATATTCTCACTTGCATCAGGTTTTGACGATAAAAAGGCAATTGAATTTGCCGCCGCAGCATCTTGTCTTAAACATACAATTGAACACGATTTTAATTTAGTAAGTGTAAAAGAAGTTGAAACCTTGATGAGTGGAAATGGCTCGGGAAGGGTACAACGATAAAACATGAGTTTTATATAAGCGTATAAAAATTCATTTTTGACCCCAATATACCTATGTGACGTATTCGCTGCTGATATAAATATTTTCAAAATTATAACAGAAAAATCCCTGCCAACATAAAATTGGCGGGGATTCTGCATTTTAGCCGTTTGTTTAGTTCCAATCCAGATACTGCCATATCGCACAGTTTGCTATATCGACAAGTTCACCATAGCTATAACCATTTGTCTGACCATTGAGCCAAGCATTGAAGAATATACGGTTTGATTTTGCTCTTGCATCAGCATAACCCAAACCGTTTTGTACTTCTGTTAAAATATCTCCAATAAAATTTTCAACCACAATGATTGCTTCGTTTGTGGCATTGCAGGGTGCCGACTCTCTCGGCACCTCTGCTGCTTTCACGCCCGTGCTTGTAAACATTACGTTTCTAACTGTGAGAACCTATTGCAATATGCGAAGCGAGGAAAACAAAGAAGCTCTTGCGGTACTGACGAGCGTTGGAGCAACGAATTTCCAAAAAAGAAAGCTAATAGCTACCGAGGTAGTTATATTATATCTGCCGCCTACTCTGATAGGCGTATGTCTTGGAATGATCCCCGGTGTTTCGCTTGGAAACCTTTTTGCGGGCGGTTCAGAAATAGTAACGCCAAGCTATCTATCTTACGTGCTTTTTGCATTGGTGCTTGTCATAGCAGGTATGCTTTTGATTTCGCTTTGCTATCTGCTCCCGAACATAAGCTTCAAACGCAGATCTGTCATACAGTCAGTGAAAAAGCAGAATACAGAAGCATCGGAGCAGCGACACGGCTTCCGTCAGTCGTACACCTTCAGAAGCCAATCTTTGCTGAAGCGTTTGGCGAAGAAAAGCATCGACTACTACGGAACGGTATATAACAAGATTGCGTTGTCTTTCGATTCTGCGGCTATGTATCCGTTATTGGCAATTTTACTGTTTTGGAACATAGGAAATGCGGATATTGTCCTTGATACTAACCCGTATGACGGAATAGATACAACTGCCGAAGTTCTTGCGGTCGTTGACAAAATTTTGGTGTTCTTGGGATTGTGCTTTTTAGTATTGATTGTTGTTGGAATAATGCAGGCGGTGTTTATGGCTCGTATGCAATTCCTCGTCCGAAAAGAGTCAGCAAATATCTACTTGTCTATCGGTATGCCTGAACCCGGCATCAAGAAAATGATATTGTTAGAGATGCGTAGCGTGTTGCTTAAATCCATTGTATGGATTTTGATTTCCGGCTTCGTCGTAAGCGCTTGTTTTGAAATGTTTGTAGGGTAAACGCCGCCTATCATTCGACGGCTACCACAAGGAAAGGCGACACCATATCGGGTGCCGCCTTTCAATATTTTAGCAATACTGTAAACTTATAAAAAAACTCTGCAAACCTCTTGTATTTATTCTGATTTTATGGTATAATGGATACCGTAGGAAAGCCGTGCTTTCCGGGTGGTATCAGTGATACCAATTTGATACCGTTTTTTCGCAGACTCCATAGACGAAGCAGAAAAAAGCGGTCAAATCCCCCGATAAACCGCGCGAAAAGGCCTAAATTCACTCCATATAATGCTAATTTAAGCGAGTGGGAATAAGCCGTCGGCTTATTCCCACTCTATCAACTATGATTGCCTAACGGCAAGTTATCAGTTATGATACGCTCGGCGTAGTTATGATGCACCCGCGGTGCAGTTTGAAGTTACAAGGCAATCATATTATAACGTTTGCAAAGCAAACTCATAACATTTGGCGAAGCCAAATTCATAACTCTAAACTAAAAACTTCATTTTGGAGATTAAAATGGCAGACAGTGTATTGAGAACAAAATCCAAGGAGTTTGCTAAAGATGTCGTTTTTCTTTGTCGAAAACTCAAACAAAACGGTGTGGAATCCGCTTTGATAAACCAACTTCTGCGTTGCGGAACATCTGTCGGTGCCAACATTCATGAGGCGCAATACGCTCAAGGCACAAAAGATTTTATTTCGAAGTTTGAAATTGCTCTCAAAGAATGTAACGAAAGCGAATATTGGCTTGAATTGCTTTATGAAACCAATTTACTTGCGGAGGAAGAATTCAAGGCTTTTCAAATCAAGTGTATAGAGCTCCGCCGTATGCTTGTTTCATCGGTAACAACACTAAAACAAAAAGAATATACCACAACGAATAAGTGATAGAGCGAAAAAATTAACAGAGTGTATTCATAAATAAAAAATTTGAGCTAACAGATTTTTTCGAGGTCTGTTAGCTCTTTTTTGATGATTTTCCGGAATCTCGTTTTGGATTCTAGCAGAATAGCTTTAGCGGTTCTGGTTGTTTTTGTTATTCTGGTTATTCTGGTTATTCTGGTTATTCTGGTTATTCTGGTTATTCTGGTTATTCTGGCTGTTCTGGTTGTTCTGGTTGTTCTGATTGTTTTGGTTCTTCTGATTGTTCTGGTAATTGTTGTTCATAAAAATCATCTCCTTTTAAAATTGATTGTGAGTATAGTTTGGCTGATTTTTGAAAAACTATACATGAATTTTTTTAGGAGGCTATTACGTGCTTTTAATACGAAACGGATTGGTTTTCACCATGGAAGCAAATGAAGAAAGCTATGCTGATTTGCTTATAGATAAAGGAAAAATTATTCGTATCTCCGGAAATATAACGCCTACCGAGCAAATGGAAATTATTGATGCGACGGGGCTGCGCGTATATCCGGGTTTTATTGATGCCCATAGCCATATAGGAATCTCAGAAGAAAAGAAGACCAATCAAATTGATGAAAGCAACGAAGGAACCAATCCTGTCACGCCATGTGTTCGTGCCATTGACGCAATCAACCCGATGGATAGCGCATTTCATAATGCTTTGGCTGTCGGTATCACGGGTGTGATGGTTGGACCGGGCAGTTCAAACGCGATCGGAGGGCAGTTTGCTTTCATAAAAACCTACGGCAGACGGATTGACGATATGATTGTTCTCGCGCCTTCTGCTATGAAGATAGCTTTTGGTGAAAATCCGATGACAAATTACGGCTCAAACGGAAATATTCCGTCCACTCGCATGGGCATTGCTTCCTTGATTCGAGAAGAGTTGACACGCGCGAGACAGTATTTCGGTGGCGGATGCGAAACACAGGAAAGCTTTTGTATGGAATGTTATCGTGAGCTGTTCGAGGGAAATATACCGCTTAAAGCGCACGTGCACCGCGCGGACGATATTTTTACTGCAATTCGCATAGCAGAGGAATTTGGCTTGGGACTTACACTTGACCATTGTACCGAAGGGCATCTGATTGCTGATGAAATCGCAAAAAGCGGGTATCCCGCTATTGTAGGACCCTCTCTTGCATCACGTAGCAAGAACGAGGTGAGCCAATCGGATTTTAAAACTCCCGGAATATTGGAGAAGGCGGGAGTTTTGGTCGCTCTAACCACAGATCATCCGGTGTCAAGGATTCAGTATCTGCCGCTTTGCGCAGGACTTGCCGCCAAGGAAGGCATGAGTGAGTGGGGCGCATTGCGGGCAATTACAATTGATGCGGCTCGCGTTTGCCGAGTGGAGCACCGATTAGGTAGCTTAAAAGAAGGAAAGGATGCCGACATTACCATATATGACGGAAATCCTTTAGAAATTGCGTCATCGGTGAAATATACAATTGTAAACGGTCAGATAGCGTGGCAAGCTAATATTTGAATTGCAAGCAGTTGATAGAGGCGTCAAGGAAAAATCCACGACGCCTTTTCACGTTAAACGGTTTGACTCACTCTGCCTAAGCCGTGTTGGAAGGTCTGCAAACGTGACCCTATTGCATTTTTTTACAAAAGGTGATATAATAATGATACAATGGCGATTAAAAACGATTATGAGAGGGACGTCAAATGAACAGAAAAATCAATAGAGCTTTTTATATTTTAGTACATATTCTCGAATATCTTATCGCCGTATTGACGATGGTAGTTCTCGTTGGACTGCTTGGATATGAGATATACAAAATGTTTACGCTAGACGGGTATTTTTCTTCTGCGGATACCTATCTTAAAAACATACTGACGATAGTTGTAGGACTTGAATTTGTGCGTATGCTTATAAATCTCACTCCGGCAAACACCCTTGAGGTTCTTATTGTCGCAATAGCACGCCAGGTCATAATAAATCACGAGAGCGCTCTAAGTAATATTGCTTGCGTTTTGTGTATCGGCGGGCTCTTCGCTATAAGAAGATTCCTTATTTCTAGAAACGATTTCAAAAAGGAGCTTTCGGAGGGCGGATTTGAAGAAAACCCCACCGAATAACCAAGTAAGAAACCCTGTGCTTTGCTAAAGTGGGCACAGGGCTTTTT
>JAZORD010000041.1:0-9547 GCA_045656445.1 Eubacteriales bacterium
GCGAAAGCGGCGAAGCTCGCAGGGAGTATAATCGGTCGGTCCGGTTCGCATTCCAAGCAAAGCCGTCTTGGAGCTTGCTCATCAGCGGCGCGCGCAGGAATATTGACGCCATAGCGTCAAAATCCTAGATGCAATGCGCCCCGTTTTTTTCAGGGTTTTTGTTTTGCAAATACTATCACTATTGTTTTTTAAAAAATATTATGCTATAATTGTAGATGAGGGGGAGTGAGTATGGAAAACAAAAAATTCAGGCCACTCTTTGACAAGCTGTTTTGGTGTACTCTAATTCCAACTGCTATAATTATGATTGCTATGACCGTCGTTAGTGCGTTTGCACCCATAACACTGCTTATAACAACTCCTATAGATTTATTTGTGGCTTATTTTTTAGCTTCACCTGTTTTTGGATACGTTGAGCTTCGGGAGAAATCTGTATTTGTAAAATTCGGATTAATTTTGAAAAAAGAAATCCCATATGTCAAAATACGAAAAATTCAAAAGGACAGAAAATTTTACTCCGAATCTATAGTGTCATTAAAAAACGCGCTTGACCACGTTAATATAAGATATAATAACTACGACGTGGCTACGGTAAGCGTAGTAGACATGGATTCCTTTATAGAGGAGCTAAACTGTCGCCGCGCGTCACTCTAAAACTTAAAGAAGGATAGGTGCAATCTCACCTATCCTTCTTTATTTTGTAACTTATTGGTAACTGCAGATTATTCTATCGTATCCGTAGTCGGTTGCATATTCCATCGTGTAAGAAATTATCTTACCGTCGTTTTTGTTTATAACCAGCAAAACATCACTTGCATAAGCGATACCGAAGACATCCTCCGTTTTTTCTGCCTTAACGGTTGCTGTAAGAACATTTCCGTCTTCACTTATGCTGGCATTCATCTTCTTGTTGAACTTGAGCTTCACGCCGCTTGCCGCAGGATTTGAGCCGGAAAATGCTCCTCCGTCTGAATAATTTCCGTCTTTATCACAGGTGATTTTTACCGGAACTGCGGACTTAACATCAGCAGCGCCCGCCTCTGTGGTTGCGTTAAACCTTTCGTACGAGCCCTCGATTACAAACGAGCCATCCTCCGCATAGGTCGTCTTGAAGCTTGCGCTAAGAGGACCAAAAGCGGTGTCGGAGGTTATCTCGACCTCTACAACAGTGGGACTGGTGCTGTCAGCAGCCTTTTCAAAATCATCGAGCGACGCAGAATTTCCGCATGAAAACATTACGAACGCACAGGTCAGTGCGAGCAGAACTATTAAAAGCTTTTTCATTTCCTCATCCCTTTCTCTGACCGCGTTATTCTATGGTAATCTCTTGAATCTCGTAATAGTAAAGCGTCTTGATAGTAGTAACTATTTTAGAGTAGTTTTTGTTTGGGTTGGGAACGGTGTACGACATAGTCATGCTCATAATAGCAGCGCCGTCGTGCGTAATCGTTACTGCAACGTCTGCCGCAGGCGCCATATCCTCACCAAAAACCTTTACGGTGTTATCCATAGGAACGGTAAACGTGATAGTTTTGGTCGCTTCGTCATTTACAACGTCGGTCACATGCTTTGCTTCAAATTTAAAAGCAATATCGTCTATAGTGGGAGCAAAATCATATCCGTCACTCTGCCACTTACCGCCGTTCTCGCGAACTCCTTTATCTGCGTGGTACTCTTTAGTAAGAATAACGTTTTCCCAGGGAAGCTCCTCGGTATCACCTGCTCCGTCAGGAATGGAACGAAGTTTCTGATAGTTATAGTAGAGAGTAGAAACCGCCCTTCCATCAATCGTACCGGTAGTTAATACGTATTCGCCTGTGAGAACGTGCGGACCGATATCCTGCGTGGTTTCGGTAACTATCTTAGTAGGCAGGATTGCCTTATACATCTTATTGACCTTCTTAATTGCATCAGTTGACTCGCCGCAGGAGAATAACGCAAAGGAAGACGCCAACACAAGAATGAGCGCTATTATCTTCTTCATACCCTTCATATTGCCTTTCTATAAGTTATTCTTCCGTCTTGGACTCTTCCGATTCCGGCAGCTCCGGCTCGGATGCGCTGATATAGGAATATGACGTCGAAATAGTCACTGCCTCAGCGTTCTCTGTGACATAGTAAACCTGAATGCTTCTCAGGTATGTACCGTCGTGTTTAATAGTTATCTCTACATCCTCGACCGCTTCAACGTTTACACCGAGCATCGCTTCAGCCTGCTCAGAGGTAACGGTGGCCGTAATCGTTTTTCCGTCCTTGCTTACGGTGTAGTCGCCAAGATTCTTTCTGCTGATTGAAAACTTAATCTGCTTGGTAGCGGCATCAGGAGCTGCGGAAAACCACTCCTCGCCGTCCTTTGAATATTTTCCGTCTTTATAGTAAACCGTACCTTCATCGGTGGTTACGAAATTATCAGGGTCCATTTTTTCAACACCCTCAGCCGGAGTCGCATATCTTTGATAACTGTATGTAAGCTCAAAGTCGCTTCCGTCTATAATCGTTTCAAACTGTCCGGAAAGAGTTCTTTCTCCGTCGTTGAAAGAGGTAACAGTGCTTATCTTAGTTGGTTCAGATTCGTTAACAAGCTCTACAAAATTCCCTACTCCACGGCTGCACGACGCGAGACCGAGCATGCAAGAGAGAGCAAGAATTAAGCATATAATTTTTTTCATACTTATACCTTCTTGTGCCTTTCGTTTACTTACCAAGCATTTTCAACTATAATTATATATTTTTTTTAATTAAATGTCAATAGTCTTGTCAGCGTTGTACGGCGCGGATTCGCCGAAAATTAAGCAAGCAATTTGTTTAAAATCACTAAAAATATATTCATTGCTTTTTTGCTTTAGAGAAGAGAAAATGCCCTGCGTCTTAACAGCGCAGGGCGTAGACTTATACGAATTATCTTTCGAAATATCCCTCTCTGTAAAGAAGCTCGGCGATAAGCACAGCTCCGCCTGCAGCTCCGCGAAGAGTGTTGTGCGAAAGTCCTACGAACTTATAGTCGTAAACGGTATCCTCGCGAAGTCTTCCCACGGAAACGCCCATTCCGCCGTAAAGGTCACGGTCAATCCTTGTCTGAGGACGGTTATCCTCTTCAAAGTAGGTGATAAACTGCGCGGGCGCAGAGGGCAGACCGAGAGTCTGGGGCTTTCCGCTAAAGTTTTTCCAAGCCTCAAGTATTTCTTCTCTCGTGGGTTTATTTTCAAACTTAACAAATACTGCCGCCATATGACCGTCGGTTACTGGCACTCTGAGGCACTGAGTTGTGATTATGGGCGATGTTGCGGGGCGAATCTCTCCGTTCTCAACCGTACCCCAAACGCGAAGGGGCTCTTTTTCACTCTTCTCCTCCTCACCGCCGATAAAGGGGATAAGGTTATCTACCATCTCAGGCCATTCGTTGAAGGTCTTACCTGCGCCGCTGATAGCTTGATAAGTAGTTGCTACAACCTCTTTTATTCCGTATCCGGAAAGAGCGGTGAGCGCTCCAACGTAAGACTGAATGGAGCAGTTCGGCTTTACAGCTATGAATCCGCGCTTCGTGCCAAGTCTTTTTCTCTGAGCCGCGATTACCTCAAGATGAGCATCGTTTATCTCCGGAATTACCATTGGAACATCGGGTGTCCATCTATGAGCCGAGTTGTTGGATACTACGGGAATCTCCGCTTGTGCATATCTGTATTCAAGAGCCTTTGTTTCATCCTTTGGCATATTTACCGCGCAAAATACGAAATCGCATATTTTGCCAACCTCGTCAACGTCATCAGAGGACATTACTACCATATCCTTTACGCTTTCAGGACAGGGAACGCTCATCTTCCATCTGCCATCTACCGCGTCCGAATATTTCTGACCGGCAGAGCGAGGTCCTGCTATAACGGCTGAAATTTCAAAATACGGGTGATTTTCAAGCAGAAGCACGAACCTCTGACCTACCATACCCGTTGCGCCTATGATACCAACCTTGAGCTTTTTCATTTTCGTTATCTCCAAAACAATATAAAATTAGTTGTTATATATTTTAACATATTTAACGTAGATTGTCAATATTTCCGATAAGAAAAAAGGCGGACCGCTTGTTTTTTGGCGGTCTGCCTTCTCCGAGCCTTTTCTCATTGCAATTACTTGTTGATTATGCTTACGTTTTCGTGCGAGATTCCCGTAGTTTCATAAACTATGGTCAGTATCTGCGCCGCATCCTTTGCCTGTAGGGTTTCAGCCTTTACCACCACACTGACAGAGCCCTCTGCGATAACCGCAACGCAATCCTCAAATCCCTTAGCCTTGACAAGCGACTCTATATTAGCCTCGTTTTGAATGTCTGTTGCTATCTTCGCTATTTTTTCTGCAGCCTCAGCCTTTGCCTCCTCGCTTGCCTCGTCGTTTTCCGTAACAAGCATCAGAACGTCAATTGCTTCATCTCTCGACTGCTGACGAACCAGCGCCGTGGAGGTGAAGTAGTCGTTTTCCTCTTCCTTGTTTTCGCTCTCGCCGCCAGTTGTCTGACTGTCGTCAATATTATCCTCCATATTGTTGTCGCCGTAGCCAAGCGATTCAATGGGGTCGTAGAACCAACGGTAATTCAAATACACCGCCAGACCGATGAGCAGCACAGCCGCGATGATTACCACGCTGCGCGTGGATTTAGATGAAAAAAACTTTTTTGCTTTTTCGTTTTGCATTGTATGCCTCACTCCTTGTTTTCGTTACTGATAAATCCTATGAAGCGCGTCTTTGCGATATTCCGCTTTCATCAATTTAATTTTAAAACTGCTACTCGGTTTGAGCCTATGTCGAATAATGCTGTTATCATATCGGTAAGCTCTCTTTTCACGTAATCCGAATCGGCGCCGCGGCAAATAACCGTCACGCCGAGAACTTTCGGCGGCCTGCTTTCAATAACAACGCCGCTCTTATACGTATTCTGCTCTCCTCGCTCGAAGGTCACAAACACCTTGCATTTTCCAACTCCGGACACGTCTGAGCAAAGAGCAGTCAGCTCGCCCTCAAGCTTCTCTTTATATTCTTCGAGAGTGAGCGCCTCGCTTTTGCTTTTCTCTTTCGGCTCTGCGCCAAAAGACGAGGAAAGAAGTATAAGCGCGATGCCAAGCGCAATAAAAAGTCCCACCTTCCAGAGCCTTTTGTTTCCCTCAATAAAAGACCTGAATCCGCTATCCAAACTCAATATTCACCTCACATTCTCCTATTCCAAGGCTGTTGACAAGCTCCTCTATACCCCTGTAATCAGCAAGCGCGCCGCCCGCCTGAAGTACGATTTTTATATTATCCGCGCGCATCTCTTCAAAATTGAATCCGCGCAAATATATCTTTATATTTTCCTCTGCTACCCCGTATTCTGTAAATATTAGTTTGCTTATCCCTTTTTTTATTGCGTCTTCGGCGACGCTCAAATACTCCCCCTGCTCATTCGAGAATCCGTCTTCTGCCTGTTCTCGTATTTCTTCAATAAAATCAAGCTCTCCCCCATCGGAAAGCCTTGATACAAAGGAAAGAACAGGGGTCATTGAGGTATATACCAAAAGCACAGACACCGCAAATCTCACCGCCTTTTCTGAGACGCCGGGATATGACAGGTAGCTTACAAGACCAAGCAAAGCCGAGATTACGGTGACAGAAATCAGATATTCATACAACGATAGACACCCCACATTTCATAAACACGACGATTTCCGTAATATATACTATAACCGACACAACGTATACCGAAAGCAGCGCGTCAAGCGCCGACCTAAACGCAGAAAAAACCCGTGCTCCCCCGCCGGAGCTTATCAATTCGAGAAAGGAAATTGACAATGAGAAGGCAAGCCTGTGGAGCAGAATATTTATCAGCGGTGACACGGCTAAAATTATAATGACGAGAACGGCTGACATTCCAACCGTGGTTTTTACATAGGAAAGCCCCCCCGAAAGAGCCGCCAGCGCCGAGGAAACGGTTGAGCCAACCACCGGTATCATACCCGATGCCGCATATCTTGCGGCTCTCAGATATGCGCTGTCCTTCGCGCCTGCAACGACCGATTGCATTGTAATAGAGGCTATAACAACGGTGCTGCTTATTCCAAGAATCCACATAAAAAGTCCTTTGACGCTTTTCGCAACCGCCCCAACCGTTCCCAAATCCATACTAGCCGCCATCGCCAATGAAAACAACGCAAACACAAGTGGCAACAAAAGCTCCGTGCAAACGTAGGACACAGCGGCAAGTGTGATATTCATATTAAACGACTGAGTTGCAGCCGAGCTTATATTTCCTCCCGCAGTCATAATTCCGGTTAACACCGGTATGAGAGCCGAGAAGAAGGCAGAAAGCTCCTCAAGACCCTCTCTGACAGAAAAGCATATAGGCCCTATTTTACCAAAAATAAGAACTGCCGAAATAACCGAAATACCGGCGGCGGTATGTCTGCTTAGTGAGGGATTTTCAAAGGGCGGCGCCGATTCGGTTACGGAAATTATAACAGCGATTCCGAAAAGCAAAATGAAAAGTGACACAGCAGAGCCGGTACCGAGTTTTACTGCGCCCAAAAGCTCTGCGATAAGCGAATCAAAGCCTACGCCTGACAAAAGCTCGTCTTCGTTTTGCGGGCTATTTGTCCCGTCCGGAACGGTGTCAAGAAAATCCTGCCAGTATTCCTCTGCCATCCCCTCGGAATCAAACGCCATCGCCCCTAAAGAAAACAAGGGAATAAAAATCGCCATCATGCTGATTACTATCAGTATTTTTTTCATTTTTCATCCTATAAGGTCAACTCCGACCTTTATTATCTGTTGAAAATACGGGATAACTATCACAATTATTTCTACACGCCCCACTACCTCCACAGCTTTTGCTATGCCCGATTCACCAAGCTCGCGGCAAACGTCCGCGCTTATACCGAAAAGATATCCAGCGCCAAGCGCTTTGACTGCAGCGCCAAGCGGCTCGCTCACCGAGCCAAGCTCGCCGAGTACGGCGACAGAATTGAAAATACCAACAAGGGAATCTGCTGTTTCCGCAATCAAAAGCGTGACACACACAGCAGCAAATACCGGCGCTCCGCCCCATCCGAGCTGCCTTAAAAGGAAGGCTGTTACCGTGAGCAACAGCGCCGCACCGATAAGCTTAAGAATCAAATTCCGAACACATCCTTTACAAGCTCAAAGAACTCGCCAAGCTCTCCAACCAGCATTATAAGCGCCACAATTATACCAGCGATAGACACGTAGGTTGCCTGCTCGTCCCTGCCCGCCTTTGAAAGCATCTGGCAAACGACGGTAACTATGATACCGAGTCCTGCTATTTTCATAATAAGTGATATATCCATTTTCAGCTTCCTTTCTAGGCAAGAGTGAATAATTCACAAAAGTTAAACTAACGGCTCTTTCGCTATATCACAAGAATTAAAAAACCGATAGCCGCCGTAACCGATACCGTTGATATTAGCTTGGAATTTTTAGGCGCTTCCCTTTTCAAGCGCAAAAACCCCTCCTCAAGCTGCGAGCGATAAGCGTCAATAAGCTTTAGCTCATCTGCAAGATACCCCTCGCCAAGCGAGGAAAAAAGTCCGCGCAGAAGTTCACGCTCCTCTCTTGAAAGAGAAAGACGGCTCTCTGCCCTTTCGTATGCCTCGCATATATTTTTGCACTCTCCTACATATTCAAGGAATCCCGATTCCATAAGCGGTTTTGAATAAAAGCCCTCTGACAGTCGGTTGGCAGGCTTGAGATAGCAACTCATTTGCAGGCGCACGTGGGATATAAACGCCAAAAAGCCCTCGTACTCCAAAAGCCTTTTTTTCGTATGCCTTGAATAGCTGTCGGAAAAAATCAAAACCGACAGAAGTATCATAAAAAAACCTATGTATTTCAACAGTCCAACCTCGTAATTTCCGCTGTTCTCGCTCGGTTTTTGAGAGTCAGCCCAACGAATACGTCGAACACTCCCGCATCGAGCAGCGTTTTAATATTTACTCTTCTGTTAAGCTCCTCATAGCTTGCAGCGTGAGCGGTGGCGATAAACCTAACACCTGAGTTAAGGCTTTCAAGAATAGCTCCCGCCTCGTGCGCAGCGCCTATCTCGTCAACGCATATAACGTCTGCCGACATAACTCTTAACGCAATCTCTATGCCCTCGGCGCGCCGATAACCCCTAAGTATATCCACCGAAGCAAGCCTGTATTCCTCCGGAATAAATTCACACCTTTCGTCCACGACGACCACCTGCGAGGCTTCCTTTCCCCCCGCAATCATACCAACAAGCGTGCGAAGGGCTGTTGTTTTTCCAACACCCGGCGGGGAATATATCAACATCCCCCGATTTGACGCGCGCCAAGCGTCATATATAAGAGAGGCGTTTGAGGATATGGCGGTCGGTATTCTGAAAACGAGAGAGCTTACGTCGCTGACTCCGACGAATGCTCCGCCCTCGTATCTTGCCTGACCGCATATACCTACTCTTATTCCGGAAGGAAGGGTTACGTATCCTTCCTTTATATTATCTCTGTGAGCGTAAAGCGCCCCCTCGCAAATTTGCAAAAAGCATTTTTTTACATCAGAGCGTGACACCTGCGACAAAAGCTGAATCCGCTCGCCGCATATCACGGCACAGCTTCTGCCGACGGAGCGTACACGCAGCTCCGACACCCCGGATATTCCCACTCCTCTTGAAACACACAGCCGCAAAAGCTCCGCGCAAAGCATAGGAGGAATATATTGGGTAAGCCTTTTTTCGACCTCTCCTTTATGCATTTTGCAAAAATTCCCCAAAAATTAAAAATTTCGTCACATTAAATCCCTGATTAATCCTTGCTGCTATTGACTTTTCAGCACTTTTATGGTAAAATTTATGTAAAGTTAATCTAAGCATTAACAAATAAAATCCATACTAAGAAAGGTCCTTGAAAAATTGAAATCCACAGGTATTATACGCAATGTTGATGAGCTTGGCCGCATCGTTATTCCAAAGGAAATGCGCACCAAGATGGATATACGCAGCTCAGACCCTATTGAAATCTATGTTGAGGGGGACAAAATTATACTTACAAAATACGTCGATTCTTGTATGTTCTGCGGCTCAGAGGAAAATCTTTGCTCCTTTAAGGGCAAAAAAATCTGCAAGGTTTGCGTAGACGAAATTAAACTCTGACTGACAAGCTCTGATTTTTGATTTATTTTTTCTTTATACCTTGATTTTTATATTTCGGTATGCTAAAATATAGGCGATTTGAAATTATTTTTAATTCTGAAAGGAAACAGATATGAAAGTTGTAACCTTTGGCGAGCTTATGCTCCGACTTCAACCCTATAACTACGAAAGATTCGTTCAATGCGACCACGTCGAATTTACCTTCGGCGGCGGCGAGGCTAACGTAGCGGTTTCGCTTGCTAACTTCGGCATTGAGAGCGCATACGTAACCAAGCTCCCCAAGCACGCTATCGGTCAGGCGGCAGTTGACTCGCTCCGCTATTTTGGCGTTGACACCTCGAAGGTTGTCCGCGGCGGCGACCGTGTCGGTATCTACTACCTCGAAAAAGGTGCATCACAGAG
>JAZORD010000042.1:0-53326 GCA_045656445.1 Eubacteriales bacterium
CGTGCTTCTCGACCTTTATTGCGGAGCAGGCTCAATTGGTCTTTCAATGGCTGACTCGGTCAGAGAGCTTATTGGAATAGAAATAATAGACAGCGCTGTGCTTTGCGCGAGAGAAAATGCAAAAGCAAATGGCATAACTAATGCAAAATTTTACACGGGTGACGCAAAAAACACAGAAAATCTTCTTGAAAATGCGGAGTGCGAGCTCGGCAAGAAGATTGAGCCGACAATTGTCGTGCTTGACCCACCAAGAGCGGGATGCGACGCAGAACTGATAAAATACGTAGCATCGCTTGCTCCGGGTCGCATAGTTTATATTTCCTGTAATCCTACAACTCTTGCGCGCGATTGCGCGCTATTTAAAAAACTTGGATATGCTTGCGGAAAGGTTACTGCGGTGGATTTGTTTCCTATGACGGGGCACGTCGAGTCCGTCGTGTGTCTCAAACGACAGATTCAACAATGAATTGCCGTTGGCATGAATTGCACTTGCGTGCATGAATTGACCTTCGGTCAAGAAATACAAGACTATGTTTGCAAAATGCAGTAAAATCCGTAAATTGCTAATCACCTCCATCACCACCGCAAAGTAAAACACGTAAAGAAAGGAATTGCCTCATGAAAATTTTATCCATCGGCAACAGCTTCTCTCAGGACGCGCAACGGTATCTGCACCGTCTGGCAAAAAAGGACGGCGCGGAGATAATCACCGCCAATCTCTATATCGGCGGGTGCACATTGCGTTCCCATTATTTGAATATGCTGGACGACGCGTCGGCGTATACCTACGAATTCAACGGAGAATCCACGGGGCTGAAGGTCTCGATCCGACAGGCTCTCGTCAGCAACGACTGGGATATCGTCACCCTTCAGCAGGCAAGCCCCCTCAGCGCAAAATACGAAACCTATACGCCCTATCTGGAGGCTCTTGCCGACTACGTGCGAAAATACTGTCCTCACGCAAGGCTCGTCATTCACCAGACCTGGGCGTATGAGGATGGAAGCGAAAGATTGAAGACGAGGGTCGGCTTTGACTCCGCCGAGGAGATGCTATCCGCCGTCCGTACTGCGTACGGGAAAGCGGCGGAGTCGATCGGTGCCAATGGCATCATTCCTTGCGGCGAAGCCATGCTTCGGGCGGTTGAGCTTGGAATCGACAAGATCCACCGCGACACCTTCCACGCGTCCCTCGGCGTGGGCAGATATCTGCTGACGCTTTGTTGGTACAAGGCACTGACGGGAACGGATATTACAAGCAACGATTTCGACGACTTCGACGTTCCCGTCACCGAACAGGAACGACAGATCGTTATTCGGGCGGTCAACTCGGTGCTTTCATAAAAGCCATGTCAAACGAAAATATACCTTTTGTCGTTACAACCCCCGTTATTGACCGATTTTTATACCTTTTGGAGTCTTGACCCACGTTGAAAGTGTCGTTTGTCTCAAACGCACTTGAATTGGAGTTGGCATACTTCACCAAGGACAGCGCCGAGAAAATAAAACCGATAAATAAGAAATTGGAGATTATTATGCGTAAGTGTGTAAGATGCAACACAGCAATGGTTGAAAATTGTGGCGTTAAAGTTAAAGGTGCTGCCTATGGTTTAATATTAACTGATGATGAAAATAAATGGTGGGGCGGAAGAATGGAGCAACCCAAAGTTGCTATCTGTCCCAAATGTGGAGAGGTATCCATTTATTTGGAGAATGTAGAAAAATTGAAAAATAAACAAAGAACTTCATAAACGGAAAAAGAAATTGTAAATTCCAATTTGTCAGAGATAAAGTTTTGAAGAAAGGTAAAATGGTGAACTATGAAAATTCAATTTATCGGTGCAGCGCATGAGGTAACTGGTAGCTGTACTTTGCTTGAAATCAACGACCGTTATTATTTGGTCGATTGCGGTATGGAGCAAGGAATTGACATATTTCAGAACGTCGCTTTGCCAATTTCCGCGAGTCAGGTCGATGCGGTCTTCTTGACACACGCGCACATCGACCACTCGGGAATGTTGCCAAGACTTTATAAGGACGGCTTCCGCGGCATCATATACGCAACAGAGGCAACGGCGAAGCTCGCTGACATTATGCTCAAGGATAGCGCGCATATTCAGATGAGTGAAATCGAGTGGAAAAACAGAAAGGCAGAGCGTTCGGGTGATGAAAATTATCAGCCGTCGTATACGCTCGAAGACGCGCTTGGCGCTATAAAACTATTTCGTGGCGTTCCGTATAACGAAAGAATTACTGTTTCTGCGGGCGTGGATATCCGCTTTACCGACATCGGACATTTGCTCGGCTCTGCGGCAATCGAAATATGGCTCCGAGAGGGAGAGGCGGAAAAGAAGATTGTATTCAGTGGCGATGTCGGCAACACCGACCAGCCGATCATCAAAGACCCTTCTCCTATCGCTGAAACCGACTATCTCGTTCTCGAATCTACCTATGGCAGCCGTAATCACGAACGTCATACCGATACGGTAGAGACGCTGGCGCAGTTTATTGACAAAACGCTGGCAAGAGGAGGAAACGTCATTATTCCGTCCTTTGCCATTGGACGCACGCAGGAGCTTCTGTATGCGATCCGTGAGATTAAGCAAAGAGAGCTTGTAAAGGATACGGATTTCCCTGTATATGTGGACAGTCCGTTGGCTATCGAGGCTACTGATATTTTCTCCAAATGCGATCCCGCTTGTTTCGATGAAGAAACAAACAAACTGATAGAGCAAGGGGTCGATCCTATCAAGTTCCCCGATCTACGCCTTTCGGTTACAGTAGAGGAATCGAAGCGTATCAATGAAACTTCTGAGCCGAAGGTCATTCTGTCGGCGAGCGGTATGTGTGAGGCGGGTAGAATCAGGCATCATCTGAAGCATAATCTTTGGAGACCTCAGAATCTGATACTGTTTGTGGGCTATCAAGCCGAAGGCACGCTTGGCAGGAATCTTATCGAGGGGGTTCAGAACGTCAGACTGTTCGGTGAGGATATTGCCGTCAAAGCCGAGATCCGCTCCCTCAAGGGAACCAGCGGACACGCCGATCAACAAGGTCTTATCTCATGGCTTGAGAGCTTTGAGAAAAAGCCTCGCACCGTGTTTCTAAATCACGGTAACGAGGAATCAATCGCAGTCCTTTCCTATGAACTTAAGGAGCGCGGATATTCGGTAGAAGCTCCTTACAGCGGAACCGAGTACGATCTGATGAAGGGCATTATGACCGCATACACCGAAAAGAAGCGTGTCACGGCAGCATACGTCGCCAAGGCGCGCTCCAGAAAAAATAACATCCATCGTGATCTCGTCTCGCAGGCAGAAGCGCTTCTTGCTCTTGCCAAGCGTTGCGAAAGCCGACCAAACAAGGAAAACGCCAAGTTTGCAGCGCAGATCAGGGCCTTGATGGATAAATGGGTGAGATGAAAAAGCAATAATATGGATTATACGTAAAAAAGAGCACTGATTTTTGAAAAACAAGTTATAAATATGTATAAAGGTATGATGCACACGTTGTGATGATAACGCAACGGCATTAGTAATTTCCACGCAAAATTCAAAAATACAAATTGCAGCAGTACGCTGTCAACATATTAAAGGGACGAAAGGTTATGAACAACAAAAACATAGTCAAAGAATACATTTTCGATTTGTTTTGCGCAATTATTGCCGGGGCAATCGTTGGCACTGCCTACTATTTTTTTCAAAACAGTAACGGATTTGCACCGGGCGGTGTAGGTGGACTTGCCACTATAACACACTATCTTTTTGCCGATAAGCTGAGCTGGTCTGTTCTGATGGTAGCATTTAATCTGCCAATATTCATTTTGGTAAGCGCTATTGTAAACAAAAAGTTGGGTATTATGCTGAGTATATACATGGTTGTTCAATCCTTTATCCCCAGTTTATATGAGCTTATAGGCGCAAGACCCTATTGCTTAGCTAACAACCAGGGCGACTTTAATATCGTGTTTGCTTGTATAGCCACAGGTGTGATATCGGGTTTGGGCTTTTCGCTTATGCTCAAAAGATTTGGCGCAAGCGGCGGTACGTACGGCATTTCCGCATTGATAAAAAAAGCGAAGCCTGAAACAAATATAGCCTATATATCGTTTATTATGGATACAAGCGTGGTGTTTTTTGCATTTTTTGTATACGGTATGAAGATAACCCCCGTAATCTGCACCTTGCTTAATCTGTTTATAGCTAATATGATTGTGGATAACGGACTGAGTGGCATTAAAAACGGTTACAAATTTGAGATTATAACGGCACATCCAAATGAATTATCCGCCGAATTGATAACACACCTTAAGCATGGCGTTACCGAAATAAAAGTACACGGTATGTATTCTAACACCGATAAATATATGCTGGTCTGCATAATAAATAAACGTCAGATAGGCGAGATGATGAAAATAATTAAAAGCTATCCGGACACCTTTGCAAGCTTTGAAAAGGTAAATGAGGTGTTCGGCAACTTTAAAAGAAAGGTGTAATATTTTCAAAAATTCTCCTAATATATGGCTGTTTACTATGCAAAGACTGTCGTGTGACAAAAAAGGAGAGCAGGAATGAAACTAATCTTCAATGCATTTATAAAATACATAATAGGTCTTGTTTCGGTGGGTGCGCTTTTGTTTTTGCCTGCGTGGACGGTGTATTATCCGGGCGCGTGGTTATTGCTTGCGCTGCTGTTCATCCCTATGCTGATTATGGGCGCCGTTCTTTTCGTAAAATCCCCAGAGCTCCTTGAAAAGCGGCTGAATAACAAGGAAAAAGAAAAAACACAGCGAGGCATTATATTTATCTGCGGCTTGATGTTTCCGCTAGGGTTCGTTCTGTCTGCGCTTGATTTTCGCTTCTCCTTATCGGGCGTCCCCTTCTGGTTGGTTGCGACGGCATCCGTGCTGTTTTTGGCAGGCTACGCTATGTACGCCGAGGTAATGCGGGAGAATGCCTATCTTTCTCGCACGGTAGAGGTTGCGAACGGGCAGGTAGTGATTAGCGCGGGGCTTTACGGTGTAGTGCGCCATCCTATGTATCTTGCTACGTTGCTTATGTTTTTGCCGATGCCGCTTATACTCGGCTCGTTTTGGGGACTTATTCCCTACTCTCTTTATCCGGCGGCAATAGTCATCCGGATTTTGAACGAGGAAAAGGTTTTGACACAAAAGCTTTCGGGATATGCGGAATACAAAGCAACGGTAAAATACAGGCTTGTTCCGTTTGTTTGGTAAGATAGGTTCGCGGCTTAAATGCCGAGCAATTTTTCAAATCTAACATAAAATATAAAAACAACAAATATACAGAGGTAAAAAGCTATGTCTACTTTCGTTATCGCTATAATTTTATTTGCGATTACCTACGTGCTGCTGTTCGCGCTGCCGAAATTTCGGGCGTGGACTGCGCTTGGCTCAGCCGTTATTTTTTCGGTTTGGCTTGCGTTTATTTGTAAGGACGTAAATTTCACGTTCTCCGACCTTATCGTAGCTATTGACTTCAACGTTCTGATGATGATAGCGGGTACTATGGGTATCGTTTCACTGTTTATTGAATCAAAAATGCCTATGCGTATAGCCGACGTTTTGCTATCAAAATTCAAAAACGTCAGATCATCAATAATTGCTATGGCTCTGCTTGCCGGAGTTGTGTCGGCATTCGTTGATAACGTCGCCACGGTGCTTATGATTGCTCCGATTGCCCTTGCGGTCTGCAAAAAGCAGAATATATCCCCCGTTGCACCGATTATTTCAATTGCGATTTCCTCTAATTTACAGGGCGCAGCTACGCTTGTCGGCGACACGACCTCAATACTTCTTGGCGGATATGCAAATATGACCTTCTTTGATTTCTTTGTGTTCAAGGGAAGACCCGGTATTTTCTGGGCGGTGGAGATAGGCGCGCTTATGACAGCTCTTATTCTGCTCGTTATTTTCCGCAAAGAAACTCAGCCGCTTAAGCTGAGCGACAAGACAGAGGTTCAGGATTATTTCCCAAGCGTTCTTATGCTCGGTGTTATCCTGCTTTTGATTTTAGCCTCATTCCTAAAGGCGCCTGCCGAGGGATTTTGGCTCACGGTTTACAATCTCAGGAACGGTCTTATATGCGTATTTCTTCTGATAGTCGGCATTACAGTAAATATTTGCAAAACAAAAAGCATCTTCGTCACAAAGCAGGTATTTAAGGAAATGGACTACGAAACGCTTCTTCTTTTGGCTTCTCTTTTCGTTGTGATTCAAGGCATTACAAAGGCGGGAGTTATCTCAAAGCTCTCTGAGCTTTTGGTTAAGCTTGGCGGAAGCAACCTATTCTTAATGTATACTATCATTGTTTTTGCATCGGTGCTCATTTCAGCCTTCGTTGACAACATTCCATACGTATTGACGATGCTCCCCGTCGTTACGGGTGTTGCGGCTGCTATGGGTGTTGAGCCATACGTTTTATATTTCGGACTTCTTATCGGAGCTACGCTCGGCGGAAACATTACTCCTATCGGAGCGAGCGCAAATATTACCGGTATGGGAATACTGCGCAAAGAGGGCTACGAGCCCAAGGCTCGCGACTTTATGAAAATAAGCGTTCCGTTTACGCTTACCGCCGTTCTCTCAGGATATCTTTTCATCTGGTTGTTCTGGGGAATCCTGTAATTTATCGGAGCAAAGACAAAGACTAATGAAAAACGTTATAAAGACGCATATTAGAGGTGAGTTATGATTAAAATTAAAAGCCCAGCTGAAATAAAAAAGTATTTTAATATTCCGAGCGAAGCGGTTCTCTTCCTGGAGAGCATTACTGAAGATACCGAAAACAAGAAATATGCCTTTGGCGACGACTGCTTTATAAACGTCCAAAACTGTGTTACAAAAACCGAGTGCTCCGCAATGGAAGCGCACGAAAAATATGTAGACATTCAGTATCTTGTAAAGGGCGAGGAAAAGATATATTACAGAAACAAAGACGGACTTACCGTAACGAAGCCGCGCTCCGAGGGCGGCGATACAACAATTTACGCCTTTCCGGACGGCGCAGATTTCATTTGCTGTACTGCGGGAGAGGGTATTATACTTTATACCGACGAGGCCCACTCGCCGAACAAAGCTGTGAGCCTGCCCTGTGAAAACAAAAAAGCAGTAATTAAAATCAACAAAGCCTTAGCAGTTTAATTCTCAAACAAAAGCTCCGTGACTTCCGAAATTAAGGGGTTGTCACGGAGCTTTTTATTTGTTTTGTTATACTTTATGTTCTTTTTGCTGTATGATATGGCAAAGGTGCTTATAATCCTCTTACTGCTTTATACGACTTGAAATACCTTTTCCCTAATTCGCGAAGGGACGGAGAGTCAAAATGCAGACCGTCGGATTTCAGTGCCAGCCCCTCAGCCGACGCGACGGAGCAAAAAGGAAGCTCGCCTGCAACCTCACGCATCACACCGTTTATTATTGTGATATTCTCGGGAGGAGCGAATCCGGGGTCGATTTTTTCCGAAATCTCACCCATTATAAACGGAAGGTTTTCGGCATTTAGCTCGCGCCTTATTGAATTTATGAGATTTATTAGCTTTTCTCTGTATTCCCCGGAGCTTAAGCCGAGGCTCGCGTCGGTTTCCCCCTGGTGCCATAGAAATCCCGAAAAGCTTGAGGTACGCATAGCCAGCTTTGCCATAAAAACCGCGTGGTCGTAGAGAATCTCGCCCGGCTGCCATTCTGAAATTCCCGTTCCTCCGTCGGCACAGGGGATAAGACCTATACGGCATTTAAGCTCGCTTGCAAATTCGTTGGCAAAGCTCGGAGCCAGCCCTATACCGGGACGAAACTTGCCGTCAAATATCGCCCTGTCAACGTTCAGCGGTTCGTGCATTCTTATAAACCTACCGTTTCGCAGCATATAGCAGCGAAAATTATTTATAGGCTCGACCTCCGAAAGCTCACCCCGTCCAGCCATATTCGACTGTCCTATCACGAGAAAAGAGCGAAGGTCCTCGCCGCCTATGAAATTACCGTCATTTATCTTGTTCAATTTTTTACCCCCTCCGCAGCATTGCCAAGCGAGGCGACTGCTCCAAGAATTAGTATTATTTCAATAAGCTGAATACGTCCTGCAACTTATTTAAAGGAACGGCTGCGGACAATCGGCTCGATTATGGCAAGCGGATAAACCGCCGATTTTTAAAGCAACGTTGTCTAAATAATATCACAAGCAGGTTGTTTTGTCAATCAAATGAGAAATTTTACGGCTAAACGACCGAAATATTTCGCTTTTAGTATTGAAATGTTTTTTATTATAATGTATAATTATGATAACTATTTATTTTAGGTAGAGTACGCGATGTTTACACTTTCAAAAATTGCAAAACTGGCGAACGTTTCGGTGTCAACGGCGTCAAAGGCTTTTTCAATGAGCCCGGAGGTCAGCGAACAAACGCGCAAGATGATTTTTGACGTAGCCAAGGAAAACGGTTGCTTTAAAAAGTTTTTTAGCGCCAAGTATCCAAAACTTGTAATCGCGGTCATATGCCCTGAATTTGAGAGCCTTTATTACAGCTCCATTCTCTCACATCTTCAAATAAACCTTGAGGAGCGAGGATGCGAAATATGCGTCGCCTCAACCCAGTTCTCAAAGGAGCGCGGGCGCGAGCTTATCGAATACTATTCAAAATACACAAGCGTTGACGGAGTTGTTTTCATTGGCGAAGCATCAGAGTTTGATTCGGGGTGTGATATTCCGATTGTGTGCATAGGCTCTAAGCGCGAACCCTCGGTGAGCGTTGGAGCGTCAACTAAAAAGGCAATTGAAGAGGCGATAGATTATTTTGTGTCCCACGGAATCCGCGACATAGGTTTTCTTGGAGAGAGGCTCACGTCATCGAAGCAAAAAACCGTCTGCCAGGCGCTTGAAAAGAAGCTTGGCGCGTACAACGAGGATTACATAGCGGTCGGCGAAAGATTTTTTGAGGGCGGATACAACACGATGCTCTCTCTCATTGAAAAAAATAAAATTCCCAGAGCGCTGATTTGCGCCTACGATTACCTTGCGATAGGCGCAATGCGCTGTTTATTTGATAACGGATACAGAGTGCCTGAGGACGTTGCCGTTCTTGGTATGGACGATATACCCGCGGCAAAGTATTTTAACCCTCCGTTATCCTCTATTAATTCAAGCATCGGAGAGGTATGCAAGCTGGCGGCTGACACCTTGATAAATATGCTTATGGGTAAGCCTTACGAAAAAAACACCGTAATACCCGCTACCCTCAATCTCAGACGCTCAACCGAAATATAAATTAATTCGGAAGCAGCGTTACCTTTACAGGATAACCTTGATTTTATTAATTTGAAAATATTTTATAAGGATGGACGTAACTAATGAAAAGAAACGCAATTTCTCTTGAAAGACCCGAAAGATTTTCCGAGGTTCCGGTAATAAGCCGCGAAAAGATAGACAACGCGATTTGTGTTGCCACAGACCGTCTTGAGAAAATGGGTAAAAAGCACGGCACTGATTTTCCCGGCACCCACGCTCGTTACCAGCAGTACGTTTACGGTGCTAACAACAACTGGGGCTGCGGTATGTATACCGGCTGCTATTGGCTTGCGTGGCAGCTAACCGGCAACAGATGGTTCAAGCATCAGGCAGAGCATTTGACCGACACCTTCCAAAAGAGGATTGACGACAAGGTTGGCGTTGACGACCACGACGTTGGATTTGCATTCACTCCTTCTTGCGTTGCAGCGTACAGACTCACAGGCGTACGCAGCGCGAAAAAGGCGGCTCTTGACGCTGTAAAATATTTTTACGATAACAGCTATTCCAAGGAGGGAAAATTCATAATCCGTATGTGGAGGCGCCGGGACCCCGTAGGATACCGTACTATGATGGACTCGCTTATGAACGCTCCCTTGCTTTACTGGGCCGCAAAGGAAACCGGAAATGAGGAATATTTCAAGGCTGCTCACGACCACGTAAAGACTACCGAGGAGCTTCTTATAAGAGCTGACTCGTCGTCCTATCATCACTATCAGTTCGACCCCGAAACATCAGCTCCCGTAAAAGGACTTACTCTTCAGGGCCGCAGTGACGAATCCTGCTGGTCGCGCGGGCACTCTTGGGGTGTTTACGGCTTCCCTATCGCTTATTCCTACGATAAGTCTGAATTTATAAAGGACGTTCACAGAGACGTTACGTACTTTATGCTTAACCATCTTCCCGACGACTGTATTCCCTACTGGGATTACGATTTTGTATCGGGTGATGAGCCCCGCGACTCCTCTGCCGGCGTTATATCTGCTTGCGGTATGTTTGAGATGGCGAGAAACCTCGACGACTCCGACATAAACAAGACGGTATTCAACAGCGCGGCAACTCAGATACTTGAAGCAACGATTGACAGATGCACCGACGGTATCGGTGAGTACGACGACGGTCTTATTTCTCACGTTACTGCGGCTCTTCCTCAGAAGAGTGGAATCGACCAGACTGCAGTTTACGGTGACTTCTTCTACCTTGAGGCTCTCGCAAGATATACAAACCCTGAGTTCAAGATGTATTGGTAAGAAATTGGATTTTGAATATTTAATAACCTTATATTTTGTTGCGTAATCGGAACAATACAAAAAAAGAGATAAAAATGAAAAGGAACGCTATCACACCGGAAACACCCGAAAGATTTGCTGCTCCTTATTCAATTTCAAAATCCAAGCTTGAGGCTCTTACAAGACTTCTTAAGTCCGATTACAAATCATACTGGTTGAGGTAAAATTATGAAGCAAACGGTAAAGCCGTTTGCCGTCAAGGTGCTGCAAGGCTCCCTTGTCGGCGTTGGCGCGGTGCTTCCCGGAATTTCCGGCGGAGTGCTTTGCGTGGCATTTGGAATATACAAAACGATTATGGAATTTTTAGCATCCCCATTCCGTAATTTCAAGACTCACTTTCCTAAATTAATTCCGATAATAATAGGCGGAATTATAGGATTTCTTGGGATTGCTAATCTTCTTTCGCTTTTGCTTGAAAAATATCCTGAGCCGTCAGTTTGTGTTTTTGTCGGCTTGATTGCAGGTATGCTTCCATCTCTTTTCAGAGAGGCGGGTGAGGGCGGTCGCGGCAAAAAATCCTATATTTCGATGGCGGTGGCAATGATAGCTGTTTTTGCCCTGCTTATATCCCTCAAGGTTTTATCGGTGACTATCACTCCAAACTTTTTCTGGTATCTTTTTTGCGGCTTTTGCCTTGCTCTGAGCGTTATTGCACCCGGAATGAGCTTTTCAACCCTGCTTATGCCGCTGGGACTTTACCAACCGTTCGTTGACGGTATCGGGCACTTGAAGTTTTCAATAATTTTACCCGCTGCAATCGGCGCGCTTGCTACGGTCATTCTTTTTGCAAAGGCAATTAATCTCCTATTTGACAGGTGTTATTCGGTTGCGTTCCACGCAATTATCGGCGTAGTTATTGCCGCTACGGTTATGATAATTCCGTTTGCGAGCTTTGCCGAGTCGGTGCTTAGTTGTGTTATAAACCTCCTTTGCATTGCTGCGGGCGTTGCGGCAGCGCTGCTTCTTGATGAGTTTAACAGTAAATACACAGTAGAATAAAAATACGCAGAGCTGCAATTTAGCAGCTCTGCGTATTTTTCAGCTTAGCTTAACAAGAGGCGCAACAAATCCGTCAGGAGCGGTGCTTGACACGTCGCAGGCTATAACCGTGCCCCTATAAACTATAAGATTTACAAATACGGTATCCGCGGAGTTTTCATATCCGCTCGCCTCGTATGTATAGCGTGTAACTCTTTTGTTTTTATATTTCGTTAAGTCAAGTCCCTGCTTTTTCTGTATTTCGTTATAGCCCGCGATTACCTTGTCGAAGCTCTCGGGGAGTCTGAAATCCTCGGTTTCGCACGGTTCTCCCTCTGCTTTTATACCGAACTGAGATATAAAGGAGACTCTATCCTCGTTGGTCTTGACGTTTGAAAAATCCACGGTATCAGAGGACGCAGAAACGACAGCTCCCGCTCCGCTTCCTACTATAAGAAGTGCGGCGAGTATAATCAGCGTCAGAGCTACTACTGAAAAAAAGCGTATTGTAGATGCGCGTACCGAATATATAAACATAATATCCTCCCAAAGCGGTTTTATTTAAATATACTGCCGCCCAGGGATTTTTATTACAAAAAAAGGGGATGAGCGCAAATAGGCGATGTCCTTAGCGGAGAATTTGTGCTTTTAATAAAGCGCAAGCATCGCATTTGTCCGGACAAACGCAGATCTGGCTAAGTCCGTACCCATATAACGACAGAAAGAGAGAACAAATCGGTTCGCAGCCGAAACGTTCTCTCTTTTCCGTTCGTTTTCAGTTTAGAGTTATGAGGCTCGCGCTTTGCTCGCCGTTTTGAGCTTACACAGCAAGTGTTATGAAATCTAATCCAAAACTTAGCGAAGCTAATCATAACTATGCGAAGCATATCTAAACTGTAAACTTGCCTGCAAGGGCAATCATAGTTTAGCGTGAATACTCCGCTTGGAGTATAACGCTAAAGCGCACAGCCCTTTCCCTGTTAAAGCCCCTCCTAAATTAATATAAGCGGGGCTTCATCTCTGTCTTTTCCGAGGTTGCCACCTTGGCGCATCTCTCGGTGAAGCTTCACGCGGCTATATCAGCCGTTGCAGCAACAACAGAAAACGATAACGATTGCAAGGATTATAATCCAAGTACAGTTGTCGTCAAAGAGATGGCAAAAGCAATTGTTATTCATGTATGTCTGCCTCCGGGAGTTACTTGCGGATTTTTTCTTCCGCTTAGTATCATACTATGCCCGGGGCAAAATTTTGTTAATCGAAATTGAATACGGCAGCTCCATCCTTGATAACAAGCCGTCCTTCAAAGCGCTTTCCGTTTTTAGATATAAATCCGCTCATTTTTGCGGTCGAGCCCTCTTTAAGTAAACGAACTACCTCGCTTTTGGGAATACTCTTTTTACAAATATTTATTCCTACTCTGAAGGCGCAGCCCTCGCCATATCCCATACAGCCGTAGCTCGACTTTCCTCTCACCACGTTTTTGCCGCAGACAGGACATTTTCCGACGATTTCCCCGAACTTGCCGGTGTCGGTGTTCATGGCTATCGGGGCTGACCCCCCGCGTCTGAATATTTCGGATATTTCAGCCTCGGCAAGCCTTACGCTGTCTGAAACACTTATCTCACCGCGGAACACCTTTTTCAGCGCCTTACCAAGCTCGCTCGTCTTGTATTTGTCCATTCCTATTGACAGACGCTCAAGCGACTCAATAAGATATTCTCCACCCTCAAGCACGGTATATACGTCCTTTTTCAAGTTTATATAGCCGCTCTTTTTAGCGTTGTCTATTATTCCGGTTCTGGTGGCTTCCGTGCCAAGCTCAAGTCCCTCAAAGATTGCGCGGTAATCCTCAGCATCGTCAACCTCACCGCTTTCGATAAGCTCCTTCGCTTTTGCCTTGTCGTCCTTGAAGGGATTTTTTAAGTAATTGTTAAGAGTTTCTATTGTGTAGTGGCGTGGCGGCGTGGTTTCTTTTTCAGATGGGGCAAAATTTATATTAACCCTGTCGCCGACCGAAAGCTTTGGAAGTATTTTATCCTTTTGAGTATAGTCATCGTATTTCGTCCACCCCGGCTCAAGCATTACCGTGCCCTTGAGAGAAAACTCCTCAAGCTCACCCACCTTAATTTTAATTTCGCTCCTTTCAGCTATACATTCCTCGGAGCAGAAAACAGCGACGAACCTACGGAATACCGTTGAATAAACCTGCTTTTCCTTTTCGGATAGCTTATCCGACTTCGGTATTTTATAGGTAGGTGTGAGAGCCGAATGTGACTCAATCTTTGAGTCGTCGAAGATATATTTTGAATCTCTGAATCTCACGGGATATCCCATTGCGTGAACGTTTGAGATTATGGCGCGCATCTTATCCTTTTCTGCTGTGGCAAGATACTCGGAGTTTGTTCTGGGATAGGTAAGATAGCCCTCCTCGTAAAGCTTCTGAATTATCTTAAGGCTTTCGCTCATACTCATTTTATATTTTTTACCGAGAGTATTCTGGAGAGTCGAGAGCGAATAGAGCTTGCCCGGATGTATCGTATCCTTTTTACTCTCGGCAGCGGTTACGGTAGCTTCGTTTGAGTTGTAAAGGACTGCGGCTTCCTCCGCCTTTGCTTTTTCATCTTTTGCGAACTTTTGTTTACTTGTAAGCTCAATTTTCTCGCCATTCGTCTTTTCATTTGAGCGAAGCACGTAGTAAATTTCCGGCTTGAAATTTTTGATTTCCATATCTCGCTCGTAAATTGCACGTACGATAGGAACTATAACTCTGCCGACGCGCAGAAGCTTTCCTGCGCGGATTGTGGCATAGCGTGTCAAATTAACGCCGTAGAGCCAGTCAATATAGGTTCTTGCGAAGCCCTCACCTGCAAGGTTGTCATATTCTTTTTCATCCTTCATATCAAGAAGGGCGGCTCTCACCGTTTCGGGTGTCTGGTCGGGAAGCCAAAGGCGTTTTTGCACCTTTTGGGTTTTCAAGGCGTGACTGACGCAAAGGCGAACTATAATTTCACCCTCTCTGTCAGCGTCACCTGCGTTTATTATTGTGTCAACATCATCTCTGTTACAGAGTGACTCAAGAATCTTAAACTGCTTTTCTACCCCGCGGTCAACCTTTTTATCATCACCGCGGCGAAGCTCGAATTTAAAATCTTTTGGAAAGCAGGGCAAATTATCAAGCGTCCAGCCTGCGCCGTTTCCTGCTCCTGTATAGCTTTCAACGTCTGCAAGAGAAAAGAGGTGTCCAAACGCCCAGCTTACTATATACTCGCTATTTATGAAATAGCCGTCTTTTTTATCCATCTTGCCGATTCCAGCCGTGATATTTCGCGCAAGGCTCGGCTTTTCTGCAATTATAAGCTTCACACATTTCTCCCTTCTCTTTTTCACACGGATTATATTGTATCACAGTTTTTCCTAAAATTCCAGAGTTTTCAAAATTTTCTAAACTTTTGTGAAAAATAGATAAATTTGGCTCTCCCCCCTTTTATTTTTGCTTACCGTATGGTATACTTAATATATAATAACAGGAATTTGGTGATTATGGCAAAGCTTTATTTCAAATACGGAGCTATGGGCTCGTCAAAAACGGCGCAGGCTCTTATAACAAAATTCAATTACGAGGAGCGAGGAATGAGCGTTTGGCTCATTAAGCCGGCCACAGACAAGCGCGATGGGGTTGATACACTGACGTCAAGAATCGGACTTAGCGCAAGCTGTACTCCCATCAAAAAAGAGGACAGTATTCTTTCGCTTTTTCTATCGGCTGAGGATAGGTGCGACGTTATAATTTCGGATGAAAGCCAGTTTTTCACCGAGGAGCAGATTGACGAGCTACGCGCGATAGTGAACGATTACGGTATTCCCACCCTTTGCTTCGGACTGAGGACGGACTTTTTGACAAGGCTCTTCCCCGGCTCAAAAAGACTGCTTGAGCTTGCAGACTCGATTTCGGAGATTAAAACCATATGCGAGTGCGGAGCAAAGGCTACCGTCAGCGCAAGAGTTGATGCCGAGGGCAAGATAGTTACCTCGGGGCGTCAGGTTTTTCTCGGCGGTAACGACAGATATATCGCTATGTGCCATAAATGCTGGACTAATAAAATCAAAGAACAGAAAAGCAAGGAATATAAGGATGAAAATTAAAGAACTTCTCTCAAAATGCGACCACACGCTGCTCTCACAAACTGCAACGTGGGATGACATTAAGACGGTAATTGACGACGGAATTGAATATGGGACGGCATCGGTTTGTATTCCCCCGTCATTTGTAAGGCGGGCTGCGGGATATGCTGACGGCAGAGTGAAAATATGCACTGTGGTAGGCTTTCCTAACGGATATTCCACAACAAAGGCAAAGCTCTTTGAAACCGAGGACGCGCTTCGTGCCGGCGCTGACGAGATAGATATGGTAATAAACGTCGGTCTTGTAAAGTCGGAAAACTACGATGCGGTGCTTGACGAGATAAAGATACTTAAGACTGCCTGCGGTAAAAAGGTGCTTAAGGTAATTGTTGAAACCTGCCTTCTCACAGAAGAAGAAAAAATCAGGATGTGCGAGGTCGTGTCGGCATCCGGCGCAGACTTCATTAAGACCTCGACAGGCTTTTCTACGGGCGGCGCTACTCCTGAGGACGTCGAGCTTTTCGCAAAGCACGTCACGGGCGGCGTCAAGATAAAGGCGGCTGGCGGAATCTCCTCGCTTGAGGACGCAGAAAGATTTATAGAGCTTGGTGCAGAGAGACTCGGCACGAGCAGAATTGTAAAGATACTGAAAAATCAGAAAAACATTACGGGTTATTGAGGTTATAAAAAGTTACACGGTCGCCTGTGGCGACAGAATGGAGATTAATATGGCAAAAAATTATCCTACTCCGCATATAAACGCAACCCCCTCTGATTTTGCAAAAACCGTGCTTATGCCGGGGGACCCTCTGCGCTCAAAATTCATCGCCGAAAATTTTCTTGAGGGCGCTGTGCTCGTCAACAACGTGCGCGGCATTCAAGGCTATACGGGAACATACAAGGGCGAGCGCGTTTCGGTTATGGCGAGCGGTATGGGCATGCCCTCGATGGGCATATATTCCTACGAGCTTTTCAATTTCTTTGGAGTGGAAAACATAATGAGAATAGGCTCGGTGGGTGCTATGAGCGAGCGCGTCAAGGTACGCGACATAATTATAGGTATGGGCGCTTCCACCACCACAAATTTTGCCGTTCAATACGGTCTTGAGGGTACGTTTGCCCCCATTGCCGACTATAAAATGATGAAAACCGCTATTGAGGAAGCCGAGAAGATAGGCGCAAGGTATGCCGTAGGCAATCTTTTATCCTCTGATATATTTTACAACGCGAATCCGGAAGCGCAAAAAAGGTGGCAGGCTCTCGGAATTTTAGGCGTTGAGATGGAGGCGGCGGCGCTTTATATGAATGCCGCTTATTCAGGAAAATCCGCGCTTGCTATATGCACGGTGTCAGACCATCTTATAACAGGTGAGTCGCTTGACGCACTTGAAAGACAAAATTCATTCACCGAAATGATGGAAATTGCGCTTAACACAGCGATAAGACTTTGATTCATGAAAAGAGTATTTTTGATAGTTCTCGACTCGCTCGGAATAGGCGAAGCTCCTGACGCACAGTTCTTTTCTGACGAGGGAGCAAATACACTTTACAGTCTTTATAAAAGCGGGGAGCTAAAAATCCCCGCGCTTACCGCAATGGGTATCGGAAATATTGACGGTGTGGATTACATTGAAAGCGTAGACTCTCCTATGGCGGCTGTCGGCAGACTGCAGGAGCTTAGCGCGGGAAAGGACACGACCGTCGGTCACTGGGAAATTGCGGGGCTGATTTCAAAAAAGCCGCTTCCGACCTACCCCAACGGATTTCCGAGAGATATAATAGAAAAATTTGAAGAAGCTACCGGGCGAAAAACACTTTGCAATAAGCCATACTCCGGAACTGAGGTTATACGCGACTTTGGACGCGAACATATCGAAACTGGTAAGCTTATCGTATACACCTCAGCTGACAGCGTTTTTCAAATAGCGGCGCACGAGGATATAATTCCGCCCGAAAATCTCTACGAATACTGTCTTATGGCAAGAGAAATTCTTGTCGGTGAGCACGCTGTTGGCCGTGTTATCGCACGCCCCTTTGTGACGGCAGAGGACGGCAGCTATAAGAGAACTGCTAACAGACGTGATTTTTCACTCGAGCCGCAGGGCAAAACTATGCTCGACGCTATAAAAGATAAGGGGCTTGACGTAATCTCGGTGGGCAAGATAAAGGATATTTTTGCGGCTCAGGGCATCACCGAAGCGATTATTTCCCACGGAAACACCGAGGGAATGCAGCTCACCTCAGAGCTTCTCTCAAAGGATTTCCACGGACTTGCTTTTATAAATCTCGTGGATTTTGATTCTCATTACGGACACAGACAGGACGCCCGCGGTTATGCAAAAGCCCTTTCCGAGTTTGACGCATGGCTATCGGATTTTTCAAAGAAGCTGAAAGAGGACGACGTCCTTATAATAACTGCAGACCACGGCTGTGACCCGTCGGACGATTCCACCGACCACACACGTGAGTTCGTTCCGCTTCTTGTTTTCGGAAAGGGCGTTTTACCAAAAAATCTTGGCACGCGGGAAAGCTTTTCGACGGTTGGACGGCTTGTCACTGATATTCTCGGCGTAGATTTTAAACCCGAAAGATGCGAAAGCATAAGCGAGGAAATTTTATTATGACAAAATCTGAGCTTTTTAAGCTGGCAGACTGTGCGAGGGAAAAATCCTACTCGCCCTATTCAAATATAACGGTTGGCGCGGCGCTTCTTTGCGGCTCGGGCAAGGTTTACACCGGAGCTAATATAGAAAACGCGGCTTATTCTCCGAGCGTTTGCGCTGAGAGGGTTGCCATATTTTCTGCTATCAATGCGGGCGAGCGCGAGTTTATCTCTTTAGCGGTTGCAGGCGGCAAGCGTGGCGAGGCGGCAAGGGAAAGCTTCACCCCCTGCGGAGTATGCAGACAGGTTATGGCGGAGTTTTGCAAGGGAGATTTCAAGGTGATTTTGTCGGAGTCCGATGCGCTTGACCTCTCGGCTCTTTTGCCCTACCGCTTTGACGGAGATAAGATAAAATGACAGTCTACGATATAATAACAAAGAAAAAGCGCGGAGAGGCGCTTTCGCGCGACGAAGTGCGGTGCTTCGTCAAGGGCTATACCGAGGGCGCGATACCCGATTATCAAGTCTCGGCTCTGCTTATGGCGATATGCCTTAACGGTATGAACGACGATGAAACCTGTGAATTGACTATGGCAATTGCCGAATCGGGCGATACTGTGGACCTTTCGGAGTTTGGCGCGCTTACGGCAGACAAGCATTCGACGGGCGGCGTCGGTGACAAAACCACCCTTATAGTTGCGCCGCTTGCGGCGGCGCTTGGCTGCAAGGTTGCGAAAATGAGCGGCAGGGGGCTTGGACACACGGGCGGTACCGTTGACAAGCTTGAGTCCTTTCCGGGATACAGAGTTACACTATCCGAGGATGATTTCAGACGTCAGGTTCGTGAAATTGGCGTTGCCGTTATCGGTCAGAGCGGAAATCTCGCTCCTGCGGACAAAAAGCTGTATGCCCTGCGCGATGTGACGGCGACGGTTGATTCTGTGCCGCTTATAACCTCGTCTATAATGGGCAAGAAGCTTCCGTCCGGCGCAAAATCAATAGTGCTTGACGTAAAATACGGTTCCGGCGCGTTTATGAAAACACCCGAGGAAGCCGAGATTCTTGCCGAAAATATGGTTAAGATAGGCAGGCTTGCAGGACGAAATACCGCGGCTCTTATAACTAATATGGATACACCGCTCGGCTTTGCCGTGGGTAATACACTTGAGGTTTGCGAGGCTATAGCGACGCTTCGCGGCGAAGGTCCACCCGACCTTGCTGAAATTTCGATTTCACTTGCGGGGGCAATGGCGCATCTTACACTTGGTATTGCTTATGAGGTTGCCGTGGAGCGCGCAAGAAAGCTTCTTTACTCTGGTGCGGCACTCAAAAAATTCAAGGAGTGGATTTCTGCTCAGGGCGGTGACGTGTCGTTTATAGACAACCCCGACAAATTTATCTCGGCAAAATACAAAAAAGAGCTAAAATGCGGCACGGATGGCTACATTTCGGCTATGGATGCCGAAAAAATAGGACTTGCGGCAATGGAGCTTGGCGCAGGCAGAAAAACAAAAGACTCTGAAATTGATTATTCTGCCGGCATAATTCTCGCGAAAAAGACTGGCGACAAAGTTAATGCAGGTGACACGCTTGCGACGCTTTATTCAAGCAAATATGAGCTTATCAAAGAAGCCGAGGAAGCGCTGCTTGATGCGTATAAATTCTCCGATAAACCAAGAGAAAAGGAAAAGCTTATCTATAAAATTCTGCTTTAATTAACGGTGGGGCGTTTTCTTAACCCCCCCTTTTATTTATTGATAAATATTTAACTTTCATTAAAGCTATTGATTTATATGGGTTTTTGTGGTATCATATTATTCGGTGAAGATTGGCTTGGGAGAGTGGCGAGTATGCACAAAAAACTGTTTAGCGTTTTGTACGCAATTAACATAATATCTCAGGCAATTTTCACGCTTCTGTTGCCTGCAGCGCTTGGATTTTGCCTGTCTTGGCTCTTTGTCGCAAAGCTCGGCGCGCCAAGATGGCTTTACGCCGTGCTTATCACAGTTGGCGTAATAACCGGACTCGTTTCTATGGTGAAATTCTCCATAGCTGCCGCGGAGGGTCTTGAGCGACTTGATAAACAAAATAAAAACAGTAATAAAACGGGACATAATAAAAATGAAAAATAAATCACTTCCTTTTTACGAGGCGGCGCTTGTTCTCCTCGGTGAGATAATAGTTTCGCTCGTGATATGCGGCGTATGTCTCATATTTGATTGGTTTTCTTATAAGATAGTTACGGGTGTTGCGCTCGGGACTGCGGTTACAACTCTTAATTTCCTTTTTCTCGCGCTATCAACCAGCCGCGCATTCGATAAGGCGGTGGAAGCTCGCGGCACTCGCGAGATGGACGAGGACGAAATTGAGAAATTCACCGAGGAGCATCAGCAAAATATGAATAACGCCGTTAAGCTTTCCTTCATCATAAGAACGCTTACGATGCTTGCGACGCTTATCGTGGCTTTTATACTGGATGTGTTTAACGTTTTAGCAACTCTTATTCCGCTTCTGATGCTTCGTCCGATAATAATGATTGAGGCGCTTATCAGAGAAAAACTTAAGAAAGGTAATAGCTGATGGACCTTCAGGTAAACGGACCGCGGATATATTTTACTGTTCACACTCCGTGGTTTGATATTAACATAACTCAGACTGTTGTTTCTCTTATTGCCGTGTCGCTGATTCTTATCGCTATTGCGCTTATTGCGACACGCAAGCTGACGAAGCGCCCGGGACGCCTTCAGGTCGTTACCGAGAAGCTTGTCAATATGCTTTACGGTCTGGTTGAGGACACGATGGGCAAGCACAATTTAAAGTTTGCCCCATATATAGGAACGCTTTTCCTTTGTTCCATTATAGGAACGCTTATAGGAATGACACAGATTTTTCGCTCGGTTACTGCCGACCTTTCCGTAACGCTTGCCTGGGCGCTCGTCACGACGGGTATGGTGTGGTATAACAATATAAAGAATTTCGGCTTTAAAACCTGGCTCCGTGGCTTTACCGAGCCGATTGTGGTTATGACGCCGATGAACGTTGTCAGCGAGATAGCCCAGCCCATTTCAATGGCTTTCCGTCATTTCGGTAACGTTGCGGGCGGCTCGGTGCTTACGGCGCTCGTTTACGCAGCGCTTGCAGCGCTTTCAAACTTTGTTTTCGGATGGATTCCGGGCCTTTTAGGCTCTATTCCATTTTTCCAGGTCGGTATCCCCGCATTTCTGTCTATTTATTTCGATTTGTTCTCAGGTTTTGTTCAGGCGCTCGTTTTCTCGCTTCTGACGATGGTATACGTCGGCGGTGCTTGCCCTCCGCCTGAGGAGATTGAAAACAAGGCGGAAGATTAATTTTAGATTTTAATAAAAAATAAATACACATTTTTGGAGGAATTAAAAATGGAAGGTTTAACAGGTTCTATTGAGGTTGCGGCAAGAGCCCTCGGCGCAGGTCTTTGTATGGGTCTTGGCGCTATCGGTCCCGCAATTGGAGAAGGTAACGCGGTTGGTAAGGCGCTTGAGGGTATGGCAAGAAATCCCGAAACTGCGGGAAATTTGCGTACTAACATGATTCTCGGATGCGCTATAACCGAGACAACGGGTATCTATTCGCTCGTTATATCCCTGCTTCTCATGTTTATGAAGCTCAAATAATTAAGTAAGGATTGGCTAACCACTTTAATGGGAATCGAAGTTTTTTTAGATAAATTCGAGGCCTTTGTCGGCGTAAATTTATTTACGATGATTTTCGCGTGGCTCAACCTCTTAATACTCTATCTTTTCTTAAAAAAATTGCTCTTCAAGCCGGTCAAGAATATGATTGACTCACGTCAGAAGGAAATTGACGATATGTACTCGGATGCGGAAAAATCGCGCACGGATGCCGCTGCAATGAAGTCCGAATACGAGGAGAAGATTTCCAAGGCAGGCGAGGAGAGCGAGGAAATACTCAAAAAGGCGGTGCGCCGCGCTCAGCTTCGCGAGGAGGAAATTCTTAAGGAAGCAAACGACAAGGCGGCAAGGACGCTTGAACGCGCCGCCGAGCAGGTTGAGCTTGAAAAGAAAAGAGCTATAAACGAGGTCAAGGACGAGGTTTCGGATATGGCTATTAGTATCGCTGCGGCTGTTATTGAGCGCGACGTCAATGAAAACGAGCACAAAGAGCTCATTGACGAGTTCATAGACCGGATGGGTAATTGATATGGCGGCAGGCAAGGAATACGGAAGAGCGCTTTTTATGCTTTCCGAGGAGTGCGGAACGACCGAAAAGGTGCTTGCCGACGTTTGTGCGGCAGACGAGATTTTTAAAAGCAACCCAAAATACGTAAAGCTGCTGGATACCCCCGCAATAACGAAATCTGAGAAGCTTTCGCTTGTTGACGAGGCGTTTTCACCTCTTGACGAAAACGTTTTGAACCTTATCAAGATTTTGTGCGAGCGACACTCGGTCTTCACCTTTTCTGAGGTGAAAAAGGCTTTCTGCGAGCTTTATAACGCATCACGCGGTATTGAGCACGTTGAGGCGGTAACGGCGGTTGCTATGACACCCGAACAGATAAGCCGAATGAGCGACAAGCTGGCGGCTATGACGGGAAAGAAAATTATAATTAAAAATACGGTATCCCCCGAAATTCTCGGCGGAGTGAAGCTCAGATATTCGGGAACACAGCTTGACGGCTCGGTCAGAACAAGGCTCAAAAGCTTTGAGAAGAGCCTCAAAAATACGGTAATTTAACGGTGATAAAATGCAATCAAAAATTGATGATATCAGCAAAATAATTAAAGAACAGATTAAAAACTACTCAAAGAAGACCGAACAGGACGAGATAGGCTACGTTATATCCGTCGGTGACGGTATTTCAAAGGTTCACGGTCTTGACAAGTGTAAGGCTAATGAGCTTCTTGAGTTTGCAAACGGAACATACGGTATGGCGCTCAACCTTGAGGAGAGCTTTGTCAGCGCGGTTTTGCTCGGAAGCGACGTCGGAATCAGCGAGGGCAGCCTTGTTAAGAGAACCGGAAGAGTTGTTTCTGTGCCTGTCGGTGAGGCTATGATTGGCAGAGTCGTAAACGCTCTCGGTCAGCCGATTGACGCAAAAGGTCCTATTGAAGCTGACGGCTACTCCCCTATTGAAAGACGCGCTTACGGAATAATCGAGAGAAAGTCGGTTTCGGTACCGCTTCAGACGGGTATTAAGGCAATCGACTCTATGATTCCGATAGGACGCGGACAAAGAGAGCTTATAATCGGTGACAGACAGACGGGTAAAACGGTTATTGCAACCGATACAATAATTAACCAAAAAGGCAAGGACGTTATCTGCATTTACGTTGCGATAGGTCAGAAGCAGTCGACCGTTACGAACGTTGTGGATACTCTTTACAAGTGCGGCGCTATGGATTACACGATAGTCGTTTCTGCTACGGCATCGGATTCCGCACCGCTCCAATACATTGCCCCTTATGCCGGATGCGCTATGGGTGAGTATTTTATGGATAAGGGACGCGACGTGCTTATCGTTTACGACGACCTTTCAAAGCACGCGGTTGCTTACCGTGCCCTCTCTCTTCTCATAAGGCGTCCGCCGGGCAGAGAGGCTTATCCCGGAGACGTTTTCTATCTTCATTCAAGACTTCTTGAGCGCGCGGCAAGGCTTGCACCGGAATACGGCGGCGGCTCGCTTACGGCTCTTCCTATAATTGAAACCCAGGCGGGTGACGTTTCTGCTTATATTCCGACTAACGTTATTTCTATTACCGACGGGCAGATATTCCTTGAAACCGAACTTTTCCATTCGGGCGTACGCCCTGCGGTAAACCCGGGTATTTCGGTTTCCCGTGTCGGAGGAAATGCGCAGATAAAGGCAATGAAGAAGGTTGCGGGAACGCTGAAGCTTCTTTATTCCCAATACAGAGAGCTTCAGGGCTTTGCTCAGTTTGGCTCAGACCTTGACGCAGACACAAAAGCTCGTCTTGAGCAGGGTCAGAGAATAGTTGAGGTTCTAAAGCAGGACAGAAATTCGCCCATTGCGGTTGAGCTTCAGGTAGCCATAATTTACGCGGTAGTAAATAATCTCTTAAAGGACATCAAGGCAGAGGATATCGGACGCTTTGAAGAGGAGCTTTTCGATTACCTCGTTGCAGCAAAGGACTCGCTTCTTGCGGATATTCGCAACACGGGGCTTCTCACAGACGAGAGCGCATCGGAGCTTCGCGAGGCTATAATACACACAAAAAATAAATTTTTAGGAAAAGACTAAGAAAGGCGGTGGCACTGTGGCAGGAGCATCGATGAACGATATAAAATCGCGTATGAAAAGCGTTAACAGCACGATGCAGATAACCAAGGCTATGGAGCTCGTTGCCACCTCTAAGCTCAGACGCGCGAAGGAGCGTGTCGAGCGCGCTCGCCCCTACTATGAGATTCTCTGTGAGGCTATCAAAAGCATTGAAGCCTCGCGTGATGCGGGTGCTTCTGTGTGGAGCGAGAGTCGTGACGGCGGCAAGACGCTTTTCGTGGTTATAGCAGGTGACAGAGGGCTTGCGGGCGGTTACAACGCAAATGTTTTTCGCTTGACTGAGTCTCTTGCAAAGGGCAATGATGCCGTATATCTTCCGATAGGAAAAAAGGCTCTTGAATATTACAGACACAGAGGGCGCGAGATATTATCATCGGAGCTTGAATACGTGAGTGCTGTCGGTGTCGGCGACTCGTTTTCTGCAGCAGAGCTTATCTCACGCGCGTTTTGCGAGGGAAAAATATCGAAAGCTGTTATGGTTTACACTAAATTCGTTTCTATGATGACGCAGTCGCCCGTTTACGAGGAGCTTTTACCCTTCGCCTGCGAAGAAGATGAGAAACCACAGGCTTCCGACCCTGTTTTTGAGGGTGAGGCAGAAGAAATTCTTGACAAGCTTCTCCCCGATTATATTGGCGGTGTGCTTTATTCTGCCGTTTGCGAGGCGGTTGCTTCCGAATCCGGTGCAAGAAGAAGCTCTATGAATGCGGCAAACAAGAACGCCCAGGAAATGATTGACAGTCTGATGCTTAAATACAACAGAGCGCGTCAGGCGGTCATTACACAGGAAATTACAGAGATTGTTTCCGGCGCGGAGGCGCTGTAGGCAACAGAGTCTAACAAGCAAGTCTTGCATAGTTAACAGTTATAAGAAAGGATTTGTCAGATGGAAAGAAACATCGGCAAGGTAGTACAGATAATAGGACCTGTACTTGATATAAAATTTGATAGCGGAAAGCTTCCCGACCTTCTCAACGCTATTGAGATAGAACACGAGGGGCGTAAGGTTGTGTGCGAGGTTGCCACTCAGCTTGGCGATGACGTAGTCAGATGTATTGCTATGTCTTCAACCGACGGCATGTCAAGAGGTACTCCTGCTGTTGACACGGGTACGGGCATTACCGTCCCGGTAGGCAAAGAAACTCTCGGACGTATATTCAACCTTCTCGGCGAGGCTATCGACAACGAGCCCACACCCGATACCGAGGAGAAGTGGTGCATTCACAGAGAGCCGCCCTCATACTCCGAGCAGGAGGGCACGACGGAGATACTTGAAACCGGTATTAAGGTTGTTGACCTTATTGCTCCTTACGCAAAGGGCGGTAAAATAGGTCTTTTCGGCGGTGCAGGTGTTGGTAAGACGGTTCTTATAATGGAGCTTATCAACAACGTAGCAAAGCAGCACGGCGGCATATCGGTGTTCACCGGTGTTGGCGAGCGCACCCGTGAGGGTAACGACCTTTATAATGAAATGAAGGAGTCCGGTGTTCTTTCAAAGACTGCTTTGGTTTACGGTCAGATGAACGAGCCACCCGGAGCGAGAATGGGGGTTGCCCTCTCCGGTCTTACTATGGCGGAATATTTCCGCGATAAAGAGGGACAGGACGTTCTTCTTTTCATAGATAACATATTCAGATTTACACAGGCGGGCTCTGAGGTTTCTGCCCTTCTTGGACGTATGCCCTCGGCGGTTGGATATCAGCCCACCCTTGCTACTGAGATGGGCGCATTGCAGGAGAGAATAACCTCAACAAAACGCGGTTCAATCACCTCGGTTCAGGCGGTTTACGTTCCTGCGGATGACCTTACCGACCCTGCTCCAGCAACGACCTTCGCGCATCTTGACGCTACGACAGTTCTTTCAAGAAGCATAGCATCGCTCGGTATATATCCAGCAGTTGACCCGCTTGACTCAACCTCAAGAATTCTTGCGCCCGACGTGGTTGGTATTGAGCATTACACGGTAGCGCGCGAGGTACAGAGTATTCTTCAGCGCTATAAGGAGCTTCAGGATATTATCGCAATTATGGGTATGGATGAGCTTTCCGAGGAGGATAAGCTCGTCGTCAGCCGCGCAAGAAAAATTCAGCGTTTTCTTTCCCAGCCATTCTCGGTTGCTGAGCAGTTCACCGGTATGGAGGGAAGATACGTTCCCGTAAAGGAAACGATACGCGGATTCAGAGAAATTCTTGACGGATTGCACGACGAGTTGCCCGAGAGCGCCTTCCTCTTCGTCGGAACTATCGACGAGGCTGTTGAAAAAGCAAAAAAACTTAAGGAAGACAACTAACTATGCGTGAATTTCACCTACAAATAGTGACGCCCGACGGTCTTATATTTGACGGCGCAGCGGAGGCTATACTTGTTAGGACAGATATGGGTGACGTTGAAATAATGCGCGGCCATACCGATTATTTTGCGACGCTCGGCACAGGCAGAGCCAAGCTGACCGCGGGCGGACAGCAACGGGACGCTTCGGCATCCGGAGGATTTGTTTCGGTGAAGGGCGGCGAGGTAAGGCTCGTTTGCAGGACCTTTGAATTTGCCGACGAGATAGACCTAAATCGCGCAAAAGCTGCTAAGGAGCGGGCTGAGGCAGTGCTCCGTCACGCAGAGGACGATAAATCCGTTCGTATTGCCAAGGCAAAGCTCGCAAGAGCTATAAGCCGTATCAGCGTTGCAGAGCAAAGGTAGATTTTATGAGAGCGTACGAGAGATTTTTAGATTATATAAAGTTTCCGACTATGTCAAACGAGGAAAGCGAGAGCTGTCCAAGCACTAAAAAGCAGCTTAAGCTTGCTCAGTTTCTTGTAAACGAGCTTCTTCGGCTTGGGCTTTCGGATGCGAGAGTTGACGAGTTCGGTTACGTTTATGCAACTCTTCCGCAAAACTGCGAGGGTGAGATAAACGCAATAGGATTTATTGCTCATATGGACACCTCCCCCGAGGCGTGTGACGAAAACATTAAGCCCGCAGTGGTTGAGTACGGCGGCGGAGATATTCTGTTGAACGAAAAAGAGGATATTTGGCTCAAGGCATCAGATTACCCATACCTATCGGACTACGTGGGTCACCACCTTATCGTGAGTGACGGAACTACACTTCTGGGCGCTGACGACAAGGCAGGTATTGCCGAGATAATAACGGCGCTTGAAAAGATTATAAAGTCGGGCGCGCCTCACGGAAGGATATGCGTGGCATTTACTCCCGATGAAGAGATTGGCAGAGGAGCTGATAAATTTGACGTTTCCGGCTTTGGCGCAGATTACGCTTACACTGTTGAAGGAGGTCCTATCGGAGAGCTTGAATATGAGAATTTCAACGCGGCCAGCGCGAAGGTAACCGTTCACGGAGTTTCGATACATCCGGGAAGCGCAAAGGGCCGAATGAAGAACGCATCGCTTATAGCGTGTGAATTTAATTCGCTTTTACCGAAAGACGAGATACCAGAAAAAACCGAGGGATACGAGGGATTTCACCATCTTATTTCTATGTCGGGCGAGATTGAGCTTGCCAAGCTCAGCTATATAATCCGCGACCACGACAAAGAGAGGTTTCTGGAAAAGAAGCGTGTATTTGAGGAGTGCGCAAGCAGCATAAACCAAAAATACGGTGAAGGGACTCTCACGCTTGAGCTTCAGGACTCATACTACAATATGAAGGAAAAAATCGAGCCCTGTATGTATATCGTAGAGCGCGCAAAGGCGGCAATGCTTGAGCTTGATATTCGCCCCGTTGTCGTTCCCATCAGAGGCGGCACGGACGGAGCAAGGCTTTCCTTTATGGGTCTTCCCTGCCCCAATTTATGCACGGGCGGAGAAAACTTCCATTCGAGATTTGAATTTGTTTCTGTTGAAGCAATGGAAAAGATTTCGGATATAATAGTAAGGATAATAGAAAATGCCGTCTGCGACGGCAGAAAATAAAGATAAAAAGCGATGAGAAAAATCGTGATGTTCTTAGCGAAGAATTTGAAAAATACGCTAAGTGCGAGCATCGCATTTGACTGGTCAAACGCATTATGGGCTAAGCCCAAACCCTTATAACAAACAGAAAGAGAGAACAAATCGGTTCGTAGCCGAAATGCTCTCTCTTTTTTTGTTGTTTTAAGCTTAGAGTTATGAGGCTCGCTTACGCTCACCGTTATGAATTTGCTGCGCAAATGTTATGGTATGATTGCCCTACTAACCTGTAACTTGGCGAAGTCAATCATAACAATGCAAAGCATTTCATAACTCATAACTTGCCCAAAGGGCAATCATAACTTAGCGTGATTTGTCCGTTAAGGAAATCACGCTAAACCTCACCGCTTTTTGTTTTGCAATTTATCAAACAACGCCCTGAGCGAGCATTGCATCTGCTACCTTAAGGAAGCCTGCGATGTTCGCGCCGGCAACGAGGTTGCCCTCCATTCCAAATTCCTTTGCAGCATTTACGGATGCCTCGTAGATATTCTTCATTATGGTTTGAAGCTTCTCGTCTACCTCCTCAGCGCTCCAGCTGTAACGCATAGAGTTCTGGGACATCTCAAGACCGGAAACCGCAACTCCGCCCGCATTTACTGCCTTAGAGGGAGCAACTACGACGCCGTTTTCCATAAGATATGCCACAGCCTCGTTGGTAGTGGGCATATTGGAAACCTCAACGTAGTACTTAAGGCCGTTAGCAACCATCTTCTTAGCATCGTCAAGATTTACCTCGTTTTGAGTAGCGCAAGGCATAATTACGTCAGCCTTAACGCCCCAAGGCTTCTCACCCTTGAAGAAGGGCACGCCGAACTTATCTGCGTAATCCTCAACTCTGTTACGGCAGGATGCGCGCATTTCAAGCATAAAATCAATCTTTTCCTTAGTGGAAACTCCGTCCTTATCGTATACGTATCCGTCAGGACCGGAAATCGTAACAACCTTACCGCCAAGCTGATTTATCTTCTGAACCGTTCCCCAAGCAACGTTACCGAAGCCGGAAACAGCGAAGGTTTTACCCTTTACGCTCTCACCGTAGGTCTTAAGCATCTCCTGAGTGTAATAAACCGCTCCGTAACCCGTTGCTTCGGGACGGATAAGAGAGCCTCCGTAGGGTCTTCCCTTACCTGTAAGAACGCCTGTGAACTCATCGCGAAGTCTTTTATACTGACCGAAAAGATATCCGATTTCACGAGCGCCGACTCCTATATCACCTGCGGGAACGTCGGTATCAGGACCTATGTACTTGGAAAGCTCCGTCATAAAGCTCTGGCAAAACGCCATAACCTCTCTGTCACTCTTACCGTTGGGGTCAAAGTCGGCTCCGCCCTTACCACCTCCCATAGGCAGACTTGTGAGCGAGTTTTTAAAGGTCTGTTCAAAGCCGAGGAACTTTATAATGCTCTCGTTTACGCTGGGATGAAAGCGAAGTCCTCCCTTGTAAGGACCGATTGCGCTGTTGAACTGAATACGGAAGCCGCGGTTAACTCTTACGTTTCCTGCATCGTCTACCCACGGAACTCTGAACTTTATTATTCTCTCAGGCTCAACTATTCTTTCAAGAACACCCGCTTTAACATATTCGGGGCGAGCCTCGATAACAGGCTCAAGAGATTCGAGAACCTCTCTTACGGTCTGATGAAATTCAGGCTCGTTTGGGTTGCGGGCTTCGACTCTTGCCATAAGGTCTTTTAAATACTCGGATTTAAACATAATTTTTCCTTCTTTCGATGTTGTTTTTTATATGATTTTTAATGAAATTATTTTATCACAAAAATTTTCTAAAATCAATGCCTTTTTGCAAGTTTTATCAAAAATTCCTGCACAAATAATATATTTTTACCTGTTTTTATGAAAAATGACGGAATAATGAAAGAATCCTTCATAAATTGTCAAATTAATACTGCTTTTTTTGACTCTTTGGATGGAAAAATAACAAAGACCGAAAAATTATAAAATCCCGTATGGCGAGTCTTAAAAATTTTCGGTACAGACGGACCAAGATAGCGAGCACCGCCACGTCGGACAAAAACCTGTAAGAAATGCGAGAGAATGATGTCGACAAAAGCACGAAAAAATTTTATAATGCGAGCTGAGATAAAGGCTTCTGTTTGGTATATTCTTTCAAGCACACTCTCTCGCGGAGTTACACTCCTCGCAACACCCATTTTTACAAGGCTGCTTACGCCTGAGCAATACGCAACCTATCCTCTGTACGTCAGTTATATGGGTATATTTACCGTCCTTGCCACCTTTGAGATACCGGGCTCTATAACCTACAGCGGACTTTCACGCTTCGGCGAGGAGGGTACGCGCGGCTTTATGCTCTCCGCACTCTTAGCCGAGATTCTGCTTTCCTTAGCATTTCTGTCGCTCTATTTGCCGCTCAGGAATGCTATAAATTCAATAACGGGTATGGGGACGACTCTTACTCTTATTTTGATACTGCAGGTTTTTCTCAATTCGGCAGAGAGCCTGTATTTTTCAAAAAAACGCTTCTTTGGCGCTTACAGATGGGTGACGCTGGTAAACAGCGCAGTAGGAATACTGACTCCTCTTTTATCCATACTTCTAATCAAATCAGGACTTACAGGCGGCGCGAGAATAATATCTCAGCTCGCGGTGTCTACTTTACTTGTGAGCTACGCTATTTATAAAACAGTGTCAGAGGGGCGCGGTCTTATTCGGGGTAAATATTTCCGTTATATATTCGGTCTTGCCGTTCCGATGCTTCCGCATTATCTTGCGCTTTCCGTAACGACGGGGATAGATAAAATAATGATATCCTCGCTTCTTGGGGCAGATGCGCTGGGTAAATATTCAGCAGCGTTTTCCGTCGGCTTCATTATTTCAATCGTAGGTAGCGGTATTCAAATGGCTCTTTCACCGTGGATAATAAAAAGAACGGTTAAGGGCAGCACGGAGGGCGTAAGAGAAGCGCTTCTTGCCTCGCAGTCGCTGCTTTCGGTAATTACGATGCTGTTTTTATGCGTTGCGCCTGAAATTTTCCGTATATTTACGGGTGCCGCCTATCAAGAAGCTCTCGGCGTCATCTATCCGGTTGCGATAAGCTCTTTATTCAGCTTTTCCTCCACCTTGTGCGTGAGCGCATCGGTAAAGCTCGGCAAAGCCCGCGGGGTAACCGCGGTTACGCTTCAAACTATGCTTCTTTCGGTAGGGTTAAATTACCTCCTTATAAGCAGGGTCGGTTATATAGGCGGTGCAATTGCAGCTCTGTTAGCTTCGGTTGCGAGATTTTTCTTAAACTTTTCCCTATTATGTAAAGAAGAATCAAGAGAGTCCTTAAAAGTAAAGTCTTATTTGCAAAATTTATGTTTTGTAGCGGTGTTTGGAATTGTGCTTTATGCTCTCAAATCGGTATCCGTGTCAAGAATTATGATGTTTTTAGCACTCTCTTTAATTCTTTTATCCCTTTTGACAAAATACAAAAAGCTTTTGCGTGGTTAACCGTAATACGCGGCAGCGGAGCTTAAATACGTTTGCTAAATCCCTCTAATATTTAAAATATATGATAAAATATATTATGTAAATGCTTGACAAGACATTTTATTTGTGATAATATATTTTCCAGTGGAACACGTCGCCGTGACACGCTTCGCACAGAGAGCCGCCGACAGCTGAAAAGGCGGACCCAGCGACCCGGATGATACCGCCCACGCGCCATAGGCGAAAATTTTATATAATGAGTTAATCGCTCGGGTGGAACCGTGCGGGACTTTGTCCTCACCCCGAATGCCTTTTTGGCTTTCGACGTGGGGTTTTTTGTTTTGTTAATACAATCAAGGAGAAATATATTATGTCAAAAATCAAGTTTTCATCCGGCGAGGTCTACGAATTTTCAGGCGAGGTTTCGGTTTACGAGGCGGCGCAGGCACTCGGTATAATTTCAAGAGAGGTACTAACCTGCCGTGTGAACGGTGTACTCACCGAGCTTTCGACAAAGGTGGTAGAGGATGCCGACGTTACCCTCTATACCTACCGCGACAAAGAAGGGAAAGAGGTTTTCCGTCATACTGCGGCGCACATTATGGCTCAGGCTGTTAAAAGACTTTACCCTAACACCAAGCAGACGATAGGTCCTGCTACCGAAACGGGATTTTTCCAGGATTTTGATTCCGAGGTATCCTTTACTCCCGAAATACTCAAGAATATTGAGGCGGAGATGAAGAAAATCGTTAAGGAAAACCTTCTTATTGAAAAGAGCGTGCTTTCAAAGGACGAGGCAATAAAGCTTATGACAGAGCTTGACGAGCCCTACAAGGTTGAGCGCATTACGGAGCTTGGCGACGACGCCACACTCACGTTCTACAAGCAGGGCGAGTATATCGACCTTTGCCAAGGTCCGCACCTTCACACAACTGGCGCTGTCAAGGCGTTTAAGCTTACGCAGTGCACCGGCGCATACTACAAGGGCGACCAGAACAACAAGATGCTTCAGAGAGTATACGGCATAGCGTTTCCGACAAAGGACGAGCTTAACGCTTACGTTACGGCGCAGGAAGAGGCTCTTAAGCGTGACCACAACAAAATCGGACGCGAGCTTGAGTATTTCACAACCATTGATTCCGTAGGTCAAGGTCTTCCCATTCTTCTGCCGAAGGGCGCGAGAACTATCCAGCGTCTTCAAAGATGGGTAGAGGACGAGGAGGAAAAGAGGGGTTATCTTCTTACAAAGACTCCTCTTATGGCAAAGCGCGAGCTTTATAAGATTTCGGGCCACTGGGACCACTACCTTGACGGTATGTTCGTTATGGGCGACCCCGACGACTATACCAAGGAATGCTTTGCGCTCCGTCCTATGACCTGCCCCTTCCAATATCAAGTATATCTTAACAAAAAGCGCTCATACAGAGAGCTTCCAATGCGCCTTGGCGAGACCTCGACGCTTTTCAGAAACGAGGATTCGGGCGAGATGCACGGTCTTATAAGAGTCCGTCAGTTTACAATTTCCGAGGGACATCTCATTCTCCGTCCTGAGCAGCTTGCAGAGGAATTCAAGGGCTGTCTTGAGCTTGCAAAGCACGTGCTTGAAACCGTCGGTCTTTGGGAGGACTGCACCTTCCGTTTCTCTCAGTGGGACCCCAAGAGAACCGACAAGTACGAGGGCACACCTGAGCAGTGGAACGAGGCGCAGGCAATCATGGGTGAGCTTCTTGACAAGCTCCTCGGACGCGAAAACTACGCTATCGGTATTGACGAGGCTGCATTCTACGGTCCTAAGCTCGATATACAGTGCAAAAACGTATTCGGCAAAGAGGATACGATTGTTACAATTCAGATAGATATGCTTCTTGCTAAAAAATTCGGTATGGAATACGTTGACCGTGACAATACTATGAAGACACCCTATATAATTCACCGCACCTCCCTTGGTTGCTACGAAAGAACGCTTGCGCTTCTTCTTGAAAAGTATGCGGGCGCACTTCCCGTTTGGCTTGCACCGACACAGGCTGTGGTAATTCCCGTAGTTGCGGATTTCGCAGATTATGCACAAGAGGTTACAAATACCCTTAAATCTCTTGGTGTGCGCGCAGAGCTTGACGACAGAAACGAGAAGCTCGGTTACAGAATACGCGAGGCTCAGCTTTCCAAGGTTCCCTATATGCTCGTCGTCGGCGAGGACGAGAAAAATGCGCGCGCGGTAACCGTTCGCGCAAGAGTTGAAGGCGAGGGCGGAAAGTTTACTCTTGAGGAATTCGCACGCAAGATTTGTGAGGAAATCGCCACTAAAAAACGTTGATAGGAATTTGTGATATGAAAACTTGCACGATAAAGAACGAATACTACACCATTACGGTTTCCAATCTCGGCGCTGAGCTTATCTCTTTGAAGACGGCAAGCGGATTCGAGTGCCTTTGGCAAAATAGCGATGGTAAGTTCTGGGATTCTCACGCGCCGTTGCTTTTTCCCGTTTGCGGCAGGCTTCTTAATCAAAAATACACCTTTAGGGGAAATGAATATGAGATGGGGCTTCACGGCTTCCTTAAAGATTTTGAATTCGCCGTTGCCTCAAAGGAAGGCAGTCATATCACTATGACACTTTCTGCAAGCGAGGCTACGAAGAAGATTTATCCCTTTGATTTTACCGCTATTGCTGATTACGAGCTTTGCGGTGAAGAAATTATATTTTCCTTTAAGATAAAAAACAACGGCAATTGCGATATGCCGTATATGTTCGGCTGGCACCCCGGATTTAATCTGCCGACCGGAGATGGACTTGATATAAACGACTACAAGCTATGCTTTGACGGCCTTAGCGAGCTTGTGTGGCATCCTTTGCAGAACGGCCCGTTTTTTTCTCCGAGAAGAGAAAGATATCCTCTTACAAGCGGCGCGTATCAGTTAAATGAGGCGGAAATATACGCAAACGATACTATGATTTTCACAGGGCACAAGAACACGCTTAAAATGTGCGCCGATGGGCATCCGTACGAGCTTTTCCTGTCGTGGAGCGATAACCTTCCCTATCTTTGCGTATGGAAGGAGGACTCCAACGCGGCTAAGTTTATATGCCTTGAGCCCTGGAGCGACGTTCCCGGTGACGGAGTCACAGAGGAGAATTTTGATACCCGCAACATGCATCGCGTTTCTCCCGGAAAGAGCGAAACCTATGCTTACAGGCTTAAGATTAAGCATTAAAAAAATACGGGGGCGAAAACGCCCCCTGTAAGATGAGAAGGAATAATGAAAAAGCTTCTTAAGAAAAATCTTTTTACATATATGAAGGATTACAAAAAGGAGTCGGTGCTGGGACCGCTTTTCAAGCTGTTCGAAGCTACGCTGGAGCTTATAGTACCGCTTGTTATTGCCGCTATAATAGATAACGGCATAGGTAGAGGCGATAGAGGCTACGTCGTTAAAATGTGCCTTTTGCTCGTGCTTCTTGGCGCTGCGGGGCTCGCCTTTTCAGCTACGGCTCAATATTTTGCCGCTAAGGCTTCTGTTGGCTACGTCACGAAGCTGCGCTACGCCCTTTTTGCCCATTTGCAGACTCTTTCCTATACCGAGATAGATACCGTCGGCACATCAACTATGATAACTAGGATGACCTCGGACACAAATCAGATACAGTCGGGGCTCAATCTTGCATTAAGGCTATTGCTTCGTTCTCCCTTTGTCGTTTTCGGAGCTATGATAATGGCGTTTACAATAGACGTAAGGTCTGCATTAACCTTTGCTGCGGTTATCCCCGCCCTCTCGGTCGTGGTTTTTGGAATAATGCTTGTTTCGATGCCGCTTTATAAAAAGACTCAGGCAAGGGTTGACAGAGTGCTCAGTAAAACGCGCGAAAATCTTTCGGGCGTAAGAGTTATCCGCGCCTTTTGCCGCGAGGATGAGGAAAGACGCGAGTTTTCCGAAAGAAACCGTGAGCTTACCGAAACGCAGAAATTCGTTGGCGGAATATCAGCGCTGACAAACCCTCTGACTTATATACTGATAAACCTTGCTATAGTCTGGCTTATAGACATCGGCGCTATGCAGGTAAATGCGGGGATGCTTACTCAGGGCACGGTTATAGCTCTTTATAACTATATGTCGCAGATACTCGTTGAGCTTATAAAGCTTGCCAATCTGATTATAACGATAACAAAGGCGCTTGCTTCATCCGCAAGAATACAGTCGGTATTTGAGATTGAAAGCTCGATTAAGAGCGGAAAAGAGCTTGCGGGTACAGATTCGCAATACGCAGTTGAGTTTTCCTCTGTTACTCTTCAGTATAAAAATTCCGGTGCTCCGTCACTTCAAAACATTTCATTTAAGGTTAAAAAAGGTGACACGGTAGGTGTCATAGGCGGCACAGGGTCGGGCAAAAGCTCTCTTGTAAATCTTATTTCGCGCTTTTATGACGCAAGCGAGGGCATAGTCTTTATTGACGGGGCTGACATACGCACATACAACACCGAAGCCATCAGAGAGAGGATTGGCGTCGTGCCTCAGCGAGCCGTGCTTTTCTCCGGCACGGTGCGTGACAATATGCGCTGGGGAAACCCCAACGCCACCGACGAGGAAATTTACCATGCGCTAAGGATAAGTCAGGCATCTGACGTGGTAAGGGATAAGGGCGGTCTTGATTTTGTCGTGGAAGAGGGAGGCGCAAACCTCTCGGGCGGTCAGAAGCAGAGGCTTACTATTGCAAGAGCACTGCTCAAAAATCCCGACATTCTGATACTTGACGATTCTGCCTCGGCTCTTGACTTTGCAACCGATGCGGCGTTAAGGAAGGCAATTCGCGAGAATATGGATAGCAAGACGGTGTTTATTGTGTCTCAGAGAGCCTCATCAATTATGTATGCGGACAAGATAATAGTGCTTGATGACGGCGAAGCTGTCGGAGTTGGTACTCACAGCGAGCTTCTCAAAACCTGCCCTGTCTACCGCGAAATCTACAGCTCGCAGTTTGAGGAGGATGCCGTATGAAAAATCAAAAGAATCAACGCACCCTCTCAAAAGTTTTGAGGTATATAGGAAAATATAAGCTCCTGTTACCCATCTCTATGCTTCTTGCGCTCATCACCGTAGCCCTCACCTTATACGTACCCAAGCTAATCGGCGACGCCATTGACCTTATCGTAGGAAAGGGCGAGGTTGATTTTGCAGGAGTTGCCAGAATACTCGGTTTTGCGATAGCGCTGATACTTATAACCGCTCTCGCTCAATGGTTAATGAGCGCTATAAACAATAAGGTTGCATACAGCGTTGCTTCTGACGTAAGACGCGACGCCTTTGATAAAATTGAAAAGCTTCCGCTTTCCTATCTTGACGGAAAATCCGAGGGAGAGCTCGTTAACCGCGTGATAAACGACACAGAGCAGTTTTCAGAGGGACTTCTACTTGGATTTACTCAGCTTTTCACAGGTGTTCTCACTATCCTAGGAACGCTGGGACTCCTTATTGCTATAAACTGGAAGGTAGCCATAGTGGTAGTCGTCCTGACTCCTATTTCGCTTTTTATAGCTAAGTTCATCGGTTCAAAAACCTACGATATGTTCAAGCTCCAATCAAAAACCAAGGGAGAACAAACATCCCTCATAAACGAGATGCTTACAAACCAAAAGGTTGTCGTAGCCTTCTCTCACGAGGATGAGGCTCTTGCGGAATTTGAAGAGGTCAACGACAGGCTTGGCGCAGCATCGCTTCGCGCGATATTCTTCTCCTCACTCACAAATCCTACCACAAGATTCGTATACAGCATCGTATATGCCGCAACGGCTCTCGTGGGCGCGCTTATGGTAATCGGCACGGGCGGCAGCTTTACCGTGGGCGAGCTTTCGGCTCTGCTCGCTTACGCCAACCAATATACAAAGCCGTTTAACGATATCTCCGGCGTTATCACTGAGTTTCAAAATTCACTTGCCTGCGCGTCGCGGGTTTTTGAGCTTATTGAGGAGGAGCCGGAGCTTCCCGACTCTATACACGCCTTAAGGCTTAAAAAGGTTGACGGGGATGTTCTGCTTTCCGACGTTTCCTTTTCGTATACGAAGGATGTTCCGCTTATCGAAAATCTAAGCCTTTCGGTAAAGCCGGGTCAAAGGGTTGCAATAGTCGGTCCTACGGGATGCGGAAAAACCACCCTCATAAACCTTCTTATGCGGTTTTACGACGTTAAGGACGGCAGCATTTTGCTTGACGGCAACGACATCAGAAGGGTGACACGACGCTCACTGCGTAAAAACTACGGAATGGTGCTTCAGGATACCTGGCTTTCTGGCGGCACCGTCAGGGATAATATAAAATTCGGCAAGCCCGACGCCACAGACGAAGAGGTCATAAGCGCGGCAAAGGCGTCGCACGCTCATAGCTTTATAAAAAGGCTGAAAAACGGCTACGATACCGTTTTAAGTGAGGGCGGCGGAAATCTTTCACAAGGACAAAGGCAGCTTTTATCTATTACAAGGGTAATGCTCACCCTGCCCCCTATGCTCATACTTGACGAGGCAACCTCTTCTATTGACACGAGAACCGAAATTAAGATTCAGGACGCATTCTCAAAAATGATGAAGGGGCGCACGAGCTTCATCGTAGCGCACAGGCTTTCAACTGTTAAGGACGCTGACATTATCCTCGTTATGCGTGACGGACACATCGTGGAACAGGGCTCACACACCGAGCTTTTAGCAAAGGGCGGCTTCTATTCCGAGCTTTACAAAAGTCAGTTCGCGCATTAGTTTTACAAAGAAAACTCCCACAGCCGTAACGGTTTGCGGGAGTTTTTGTTTTACTATTTATATTTTTATTTGAGCGCAGCTCTTTTTTGCGCCTGCAGTCTTTTTCTTGCAGGAGTGTCAAGAACTACCTTGCGGAGTCTTATGCTCTTCGGAGTAACCTCGATAAGCTCGTCCTCGGTTATAAACTCAATTGCTTCCTCAAGTGAGAGCTGTACGGGAGTTATAAGGGTAAGCTTTTCGTCAGCACCGGATGAACGAATTGCTGTGAGATGCTTTTCACGGCAGACGTTCACCTCAATATCGTCAGGCTTCGGGTTTTCTCCTACTATCATACCCTCGTAAACAGGAGTTGCAGGACCGATAAAGAGCGGGCCTCTGTCCTGCGCCTGAAAGAGTCCGTAGGTTGTGGACGTTCCGGTTTCTGATGCCACAAGAGAGGATGTGAAGCGCGTTTTTATCTCACCGCGGAATGGCTCGTAGCCTGCGAAAAGAGTTGATATAATTCCCTCTCCTCTCGTATCGGTGAGAAGCTCACTTCTGTAACCGAAAAGGCATCTTGTGGGAATTGAATAGAAGAGCTTTTGACGCGTTCCGTTAAGCTGCATATCAACGAGAGTTCCGCGTCTTGAGCCAAGCTTTTCCATAACAGCTCCGAGATACTCCTCGGGAACGTCTATTATAACGTCCTCTATCGGCTCGCATTTAACGCCGTCAATTTCCTTATACAAAACTCTTGGGTTTGAGCAGCACAGCTCATATCCCTCGCGGCGCATATTTTCGACCAGTATTGAAAGGTGCATCTCGCCTCTTCCCGCCACTCTGAAGCTATCGGTGGTGTCACCGTCGGTAACACGCAGCGAAACGTCACGCAAAAGCTCTCTGTAAAGTCGCGCGCGCAGATGCCGTGAGGTGACAAATTTACCCTCTTTTCCTGCGAAGGGAGAATCGTTTACCGAGAAGGTCATCTCCATCGTAGGCTCACCGACCTTAACAAACTCAACCGGCTCAACGAGCGCAGGGGAGCAAACTGTGTCGCCTATTGATATATCCTCACAGCCGGAGAAGCAGACGATATCGCCAACCATAGCTTCCGAAACCTGCGTTTTTTTAAGTCCGTCAAACTGGTAAAGAGAGACTATCTTGGCGGGTCTGGATTTGGCGTTTTTATCGTGATAGTTGCATATTGCTACGCCCTGCCCCTGCTTGATAGATCCTCGCTCTATGCGTCCGATTCCTATTCTGCCGACAAACTCGTTATAGTCGATTGATGAAACGAGAAGCTGAAGGGGGTCGTCCTCCTCACCCTCCGGCGCCGGCATATATTCAAGTATAGTATCAAGAAGCGGTTTTAGGTCGGTGCCGGGGGTATGAGGGTCAAGAGATGCCGTGCCCGCCCTGCCGGAGCAAAAGAGCATCGGAGAGTCGAGCTGCTCATTAGTGGCGTTAAGCTCAAGCAGTAACTCAAGCACCTCGTCACCTATTTCGTCAAGACGCGCGTCTGGTCTGTCTATTTTATTAACGACGACTATAACCCTGTGGTCCATTGCGAGTGCTTTTTCAAGAACAAACCGCGTCTGCGGCATCGGTCCTTCAGCCGCATCGACCAGCAGGATAACTCCGTTTACCATTTTTAAGATTCGCTCGACCTCACCGCCGAAATCAGCGTGTCCCGGAGTGTCGATGACGTTGATTTTTACGTCCTTATAATATATTGCCGTGTTTTTTGCGAGTATGGTTATTCCGCGTTCACGTTCAAGATCGTTTGAATCCATTACGCGATCCGCCATTTCCTGATTTTCTCTGTATATTCCGCCTTGCCTGAGCATTTCGTCGACAAGGGTGGTTTTTCCGTGGTCAACGTGAGCTATGATAGCAATGTTTCTGAGATCTGTGCGCTTCATTTTATACCTCTTTTGTCTTAAGCTTCTATTTTTGGATTTTCCTGCGCGAATCTTTTCATAAATGCGACGAGTTTTTCAACGCCCTCAATCGGCATGGCGTTGTAGATTGCGGCACATATTCCGCCAACCGAGCCGTGTCCTCCAAGATTGTAAAGCCCCTCTTCCATTGCTTCCTTTGCAAACTTTGCATCAAGAGAAGCATCTCCGGTCACGAACACGACGTTCATCATAGAGCGGCATTTTTTATCAACGGGGGCTGTATAGTAAAGCTGGCTGTCAAGATAATCGTAAAGGCGGCTTGCCTTACGCTCATTGCGGCGCTTCATTTCCTCAAGTCCGCCGATTGATTTTATCCACTCGAATACGAGCTTTGCAATATAAAGGGAGATTGCAGGTGCTGTGCTTTTTACAGCACTGCCCTCGCCAACCAGCTTGTAGTTGAGGGCGCTTGGCGTGTCGGGGCGGGCCGCAGACACAAGGTCCTCACGCACGATAACTACCGTGAGAGAGCCGGCGCCTATACAGGATTCCGCATTAGCGTAAATCAGCGCAAATTTTGATACCTCAACAGGCTCTGAAAGCAAAAACGTGGACATATCGGCGACCAGTGGAATATTTCCCGTGTCGGGAACGTAGTGGAATTTCGTGCCGTATACGCTGTTATTAAAGGTTATGTGAACATAATCCGCATCCGGTCTGAAATCACTTCTTTTCGTTTCCGGAACCGTCGAAAACGCAGGGGTTGCTCCTGCGCTTGATGCGGCTATTGCTATATCACCGTATTTTTTAGCCTCGAGCGATGCAATTTTTGAATGTTGCCCCGAAACTATATAGTCGGCGCACTTATGCCCGGAAAGCAGGTTGAGGGCAATTGCAGAGTACTGACAATCTGTTCCCCCTTGCATAAAAAGCACCCTATAGTTCTGCGGTATATTCAAAAGCTCCCTTAGCAGCTCCTCGGCGGATGCGGCAATTTCGGCATACTCGCGGCTCGTTTTGTCAATCTCAAGAATCGGAATAGCGCCCGTTGCGTAGTTTTCAAGCTCAGTCCTTATAAGCTCAACCACCTCGCTTGGCAGGGTTGACTGCACCGAGGAGAAGTTATATGTTTTTTCCATATTTCTAAGCCTTCCTTACACATAGAATTATAGTATTCGTATTCAAAAATGTCAATCAGCTGAGCTCCTCAAGGGAAATTTTTTCAATCCACCCGTCAAATATCGGCTCATATTTATCCCTAAGGTCTGCTCCGCAATTCATAGTTACGTGCGCGAGCATGTCGTAGTTCCGTATTACGAAATCACAGTAAAAGGAGCTTTCAAATTCGTAGATATATTTTGCCGTAGCCGTGTTTTTCTCAGAATCGGCGGTAAATTCAACGTCGGTATATTCGTTATACGCGATGAAATCCTCAAGATACTCCGCGCTCGTTGAGTCCTTATCTATGAAATTTTTTGTAAGAAGCTCGTCCCTTGAATAATAGTAGACGAAAAACTCACATTCTTGGTTTCCGTAGCACAGGTCGGCGTATGTGACGTTCATCTGCTCCATATCCTTAGGCAGATAAAATACGAGTCCTGCCGAGGAATGCTTTTTCATATTACCGCAGGAAGAAAGAAGCAGCGCCGATATAATGACTGCGATAAAGAGTGCTTTTTTAAGTGATTTTTTCATTTTGATTTGCATCCTTTTGTAAAGGTAAGTAGTTACATTAAAAATGGCATTGAGCGAAATAGCTGCGATGATAATTCAGGATAGGCTGAGCAGAAATTTTGTCACGGGTCGGCTCATTTTACCGAAACAACCGCCGAAAGTATTTCATCGGCAGAAGAAACCACGGTGTCAGCGCCCGCGCCTAAAAGCTCGTCTATTTTTCTAAATCCCCAAAGCACCCCGATATTAAGACTCACCCCAAGATTTTTTCCTGTTTCAATATCAACGGACGTATCACCTATCCAAGCAGTTTCACTTTCATGTATTCCAAGTTTTGAGAGCACCGCTTTTGGCATCGCGGTGTCCGGCTTTAGAGGTATGCCGTCAACGCCCCCGAGCGCAGCATCAAAAGCGTCTCCAAAGAAGCGCTCTGCAATCGGCTTAACCGCAGAGTCGGGCTTGTTTGAAACGAGGGCAATCTTAATACCCCTTGCCTTAAGCTCGGAAAGAAGCTCCGCTATTCCGTCAAACAGCTTTGTGAGATAAAAGGGATTGGCGTTGTACGCATTTTGGTATTCATTTAAAAGCGACCCAACAAGCTCCCTGTCGGTTATACCCTTTGATTTGAGCGAGCGCTCCATAAGAAGACGGGCGCCGTTGCCGGCAAAATACTTACATTCCTCTGTCGTAATTTTATCTATTCCGTGCTTTTCAAGGATAAAATTTACGTAATGTGTTATCGTGCTTACGGTGTCAAGCACCGTTCCGTCAAGGTCAAATATACAGCATTTAATCATTTTTATATTCTTCTTAATTTTGCAAAGGTTGCCATTAGTTTTTTTGTTATACCCGTGTCAAATTTCACCTCGTAAAGCACGTCCCCGCTCATATCGCGTGATGACAGGATAACTCCCTCTCCAAAGGTAGCGTGAGAAACCCTCGTGCCCGGAGGTAGACACTCTATACCGTATCCCGAAGCGCCCTTGGTTTTTTTCGCAGGAGATATTTCAGGTCGTCTATGAAATTCGCGCGACATGCTTTCGGTATAAGGAGCGCTGCGGTTATATGGAAGCTGTGTTCTCGGCGGGGTCCTTTTCGGACCGTCGCGCATAATAAGCGTTTCCGGTATTTCCTCTCTTACAAACCGAGAGAGCATATTATAGCTCGTTCTGCCGTAAATGGTTCTGTTTTTGGCGTAGGTGATATAAAGCTTTTCCTTAGCGCGCGTTATTGCGACGTAGGCAAGCCGCCTTTCCTCGCTCATCTCCTCCGGTTCTCCGATATTTTGCAGCGACGGGAAGATTCCATCCTCCATTCCTGCAAGAAAAACCACCGGAAACTCAAGCCCCTTCGCTGCGTGCACGGTCATAAGGACAACCGAATCCGAGCTTTCATCGTATTTATCAACGTCACTTATGAGAGATATTTCTTCAAGAAAGCCTGAAAGCGTAGCTTCTATTCCGTTTTCGGAGCATCGCTTTTCGTATTCAACGGCGGCAGAGGTAAATTCGTTGACGTTGGCTATTTTTCCCTCTCCCTCAAAGCCCTCTGCCTCAAGCATTGCACGATATCCGGTTTCATCAAAGACTGCTGAAATCAGCTCTGACGGAAGCGAGTATTTACCTTTAATCCCCTCGATGAGATTAATAAACGCAGTAAGCTTATCGGCGCTCTTTGCAAGCGCGTTATACTCCGAGGCTCTTCTCATCACCTCATACATAGTGAGTCCGACCTCTGCGGCAATTTGCTCAATTGCCTCGACGGTAGCCGCCCCGATTTTGCGCTTAGGCTCGTTTATTACTCTTTTGAGTCTAAGGTTATCGTACGGTGAGTTAATCACCGTAAGATACGCCGCAACGTCCTTTATTTCCTTGCGGTCGTAGAAGCGCATAGAGCCTAGTATTCTGTAGGGCACACCGCTTTTGGCAAAAGCAGTTTCGAGTGAACGGGCAAGCTCATTTACGCGGTAAAGTATAGCGTAATCCGAATATTTTCTGCCCTCGTCACGAACACCGGAATTTATTCTTTCTACTATGTATTTACCCTCATCACCCTGGTCGAATGCTTCGCGAAGGGTGATTTTGGCGCCGCAGCCCTTATCGCACCACAGCTTTTTCGCGTGGCGCTTGTCGTTGTGACCTATAACCGAATTTGCCGCCGACAAAATATTTTCGGTGGAGCGGTAATTCTGCTCAAGCTTTATAACCGTAGCATTGTGGTACACCTTATTAAAGTCAAGAATATTTGCCACGGTTGCGCCGCGGAAGCGGTATATGCTCTGGTCATCGTCACCAACGACCATAATATTTCTGTATTTATCCGAAAGAAGCTTTGTTAAGATGAACTGAGCAAAATTCGTGTCCTGATACTCGTCGACGAGAACGTATCTGAATTTATTCTGATAATAATCCCGCACCTCAGAATCGGATTGCAAAAGCTCAACAGTCTTCATTATTATATCATCAAAGTCAACTGCGTTATATTCCATAAGCTTCTTTTGGTAAAGGGTATATATTTTTGATATATCCTTTGACCTTGGGTCGCTCGTTATTTCAAAGTCACAAGGACCGATAAGCATATCCTTAGCCATACTGATAGCGTTTGCCACAGCCTTTGGCGCAAGACGCTTTTCGTCAATATACAGCTCCTTCATACACAGAGTAAGCATTCTTTTTTTATCGTCTGTATCGTATATTGAAAATCCGTCCCTGTAGCCAAGCCTTGCGCCGTATTTACGGAGTATGCGCATGCATACAGAGTGGAATGTGCCCGCCCATACCGAATCGCTTACTGCGGGGTCGCCAAAGGTTTTTATCAGTCGGTCCTTGATTTCCCTTGCCGCCTTATTTGTAAAGGTTATGGCAAGCACCTGCCACGGCGGACAGGGTTCGCATATAAATTCGGGTAGAATAGCGGATATTTCATCGATAGGCAGATTTTGAGCAGATTCCAGCGCGCGTACCGATTCCTCGGTTATATAATCATCTGTGACCTCCGAAAAGTAAGCGTTGCCGTACTTTATAATATAGGCTATTCTGTTTACTAGGACGGTTGTCTTTCCGCTGCCCGCGCCCGCCAAAACGAGAAGTGGTCCGAGAGTTGTGAACACGGCTCTTGATTGCTCCGGGTTGAGAAAGGCAGAGTACACCTTATCAAAGAGAGCTCTTTTTGCTCTTATATATCTTGTTTTCAGCTCTTGCATTGCAGTTTTTCCTTTGTTTTTACACTATGCTTGGGGGTTTTCGTAACAGATACGAAAGTTTTTTCGAAAACTTCTTAAATGCGTCGAAAATTAGATTCAAATTTTCTTTGTTCGGAGAATTTTTGAGTCACTTTTTTCCGTTTTGAAAAAATTAAAATTCTTTGTGAGTAAAGATATTTCCACAATTAAAAATGTTGAAATTGTGGAAAACTTTTTGTCGAAAATCTGCGGTTTTCGTAGTTTTTCCCGTGGTCAAGCCTGTTGTATCCACACTTTTTCCACATTGACGGAAGGCGGGGATGTTGAAAAGCTCAATTACACAAAAAATCTACTTTTCCGTTTTTTGCGGCATTTGACTTCACTTTCGGGAAATCTTCGATTTTTTTGACATTTATACTTCTGCCTTGTATTTTCACCGGTACATATTCGTAATAAATACTCCGATAGCCAAAAAAGTGACGAATTTACTTGCTTTTTTTCTTTTTTTGGTATGATGAGGCTGCATTTTTTATTCTGATTTTGCCACGGTCAGAGTTTTTTGCCTTTTTTGCGTTGTTTGAAGCCCGCTTAACCCTGACAGAAGGTCTTTTGCGCGGTACATCTGACGCGCCTTTTGAGCCGCGAGGTCTATACATATTACGTCCGCCCTGACCGAATGCCTCTTTTACAAGGCAACCGGGATCGTTTCCTATAAGGTCCTCTCTCCCAGCCTTCTTAAGCGCCTCTCGCACAAGGTTGGCGTTTTCCGGCTTTGAGTACTGTAGGAGCGCGCGTTGAAGCTGCTTTTCGCGGTAATCGGTTGTGACATAGACGCGTTTTTCCGTCATAGGATTTATTCCGGTGTAGTACATAACGGTGGAAATTGTACCGGGGGTGGGATAGAAGTCCTGGACCTGTTCGGGAGAATATCCCCATTTTTTAAGCCAAAGAGCCATTTCAACGGCATCCTTCATCGTAGAGCCGGGATGGCTTGACATAAGATACGGAACGAGATATTGCTCAAGACCCGCGCGCTCGCAAAGGGCGAAATATTTCTTTTTGAAGCGCTCGAAAACCTCAACAGACGGTTTACCCATCATAGCCAGGGTGTTCGACGAGCAATGCTCCGGCGCGACCTTAAGCTGACCCGAAACGTGACGGGTGACAAGCTGCTCAAAGAAGCTGTCGTCCTCATCGTATATAAGATAGTCAAAGCGTATGCCTGAACGGACGAATACCTTTTTGACTCCCTTAACCCGTTCTATATCGCGGAGCATCTCAGCGTACTCGGTATGGTCTACCTCAAGATGCTTACAAGGGGTAGGAGCTAAGCATTTTTTATTTGGGCATACGCCAAATTCCTTTTGTCTTTTACAAGAAGGATATCTGAAATTTGCGGTAGGTCCGCCAACGTCATTTATATATCCCTTAAAATCCGGCATTGCGGCGATTATGCTTGCCTCTTTAAGAACGCTCTCTTTGCTTCGCGAGCGAACCTCGCGGCCCTGGTGAAAGGCGAGAGCACAGAAATTGCAAGCGCCGAAGCAGCCGCGGTTATGAGTTATTGAAAATTTCACCTCAGCGATGGCGGGAACTCCGCCGAGAGCTTCGTAATCCGGGTGATAATCTCTTGCAAAGGGAAGCGAATATACCCTGTCAAGCTCCTCCCTCTCAAGCGGCGGCATCGGGGGATTTTGAACGAGCATTTTATCCCCGTAATACTCTATTACTGCCAAGCCGCGCACCGAATCGGTATTTTTATACTGAATAGCAAAAGCCTTGGCGTAGGCTAGCTTATCCTCCTTAAGAACGTCGTAATCATAGGTTTCTATGCTGTCAAAAAATACTTTATCGCCTTTTTTGGCAAGATAGACACAGCCTCTGACGTCCCTTATCTTCTTGATAGGAACTCCCTTATCAAGAAGTTTTGCTATCCTGGTTATTACGTTTTCACCCATTCCGTAGGTTAAAACGTCCGCACGGGAATCAATCAGAATACTGCGCCTGACTCTGTCCTCCCAATAATCGTAGTGAGCAAAACGGCGCAGGGATGCCTCAAGTCCTCCTATTATTATAGGAACGTCCCCGTATGCTTCCCTTATTCTGTTAGAGTATACTATAACAGCGCGGTCAGGCCGTTTTCCTGCTACACCTCCGGGACTGTAATAATCGTAGGAGCGTTTTTTCTTGGAAACTGTGTAATGCGCAACCATCGAATCAATGTTTCCGCTTGATATGAGGAAGGCGAGGCGCGGTCTGCCAAAGCGCTTGAAATCCTCACAGCTTTTATAGTCCGGCTGAGAAAGAACAGCAACTCGAAAGCCCTCGGCTTCAAGAACTCTTGTGATTATAGCCGCGCCAAAGGACGGGTGGTCAACGTAGGCATCACCCGTGACGTATACAAAGTCCACCTCCGACAAAGCTCTGTCGGACAGGTCCTTTTTCGTAAGCGGAAGAAAATCAAGTCTGCTTCTCATTAAAACTCCGTTAGGTCGCCAAAGGCGGCCGCAGAAAAAACACAATAATTTTCAGTATTAAACCACAGCGGTAAGAGTTGCTGCGGTTGCATTAAATGCAAAATGTATCAAGATTTACCTCGGTCTGCGTTCCGTCGGTCATATTTTTGAGCTGAGCACATCCTGATTCTATTTCAGAATCTCCGATAATAAGCGTATATTCAGCACCTATTTTGTTAGCGTATTTCATCTGCGCCTTAAGACTTCTGCCCACAATATCACATTCGGCATACTTGCCCTCGCGGCGAAGACGCTCGGTTATCTCAAGAGCCTTAAGCGCGGCACGCTCACCGAGCGCCGCAACGTAAAGACTTGGCTTCTTTGCATCTATTTTATCAAGCCCCTGCTCGCGCATAGCGAGAATAACTCTCGTGATGCCCATTCCAAAGCCTATACCGCTGAGCGCAGGTCCACCGAGCGACTCAACGAGTCCGTCGTATCTTCCGCCTCCGCAGACGGTTGACTGCGCGCCGATGCCCTCTGCAATAAATTCAAACACAGCACCGGTATAATAATCAAGTCCGCGAACTATCGACGGGTCAACCTTGTACTCAATTCCCATTGCATCAAGAGACGCCATAAGAGTGTTGAATTTAGATTCACAAGACGGACAAAGATGCTCGACAGTTTTCGGCGCGTCCTTCGCAAGAGCCGCGCAATCGGGATTCTTGCAGTCAAGAAGCCTAAGGGGATTCTTATCCAGTCTTGACTTGCAGGTATCGCAGAGCTTGTCACCGTGCGCCGTGTAATATTCAACGAGCGCACGTCGGTATTCTGGACGGCACTCCTTACAGCCTATGGAATTTAGATGAAGCTTAACGTTTTTAAGTCCAAGCCTGCGTATTACAGATGCGGCGAGAGATATTGCGGTGGCGTCTGCAGCAGGACTTTCCGAGCCGAACATTTCAGTTCCGAACTGGAAGAATTCACGGCTTCTGCCCGCTTGCGGCTTCTCGTGACGGAAGCAAGAGATTATGTAATAATATTTAAGCGGCATCGGGTCTTGGCACTTGCCGTTTTCAATTATAGCTCTGGCAACAGAAGCCGTTCCTTCAGGACGAAGCGAGATAGAACGGTTCTCCTCTCTGTCACTAAAGGTATACATTTCCTTTTGCACGACGTCAGTGGTGTCACCAACCCCTCTGACAAAAAGCTCGGTATTTTCAAAAGTGGGGGTTCTTATCTCTCCGTAGCCGTATTTTTCGGCTTCTTCGCGCATAATTCCTTCAATATACCTAAAAAGTGGGGTTTCTGTGGGGAGTATATCCATTGTGCCTTTAATTTTCTGTATCATTTCCGTCATCCTTTTTGTGTGATTTATCAAGTAAGTATTCGAGCCTTTCCTCGTCGCGAAGCCAACAGAGCATTCCTATAACCGCCTCAAAGCCGGTGGCGAGCCTGTAATCCTTGCCGCTCGCGTGCTTCGGTCGGTTAAGATGGGTTGAGTTTGACGCGCGTCTGAAAACATCCGCCTCAGAGTCCGTCAAATCATCCTTTATTTTTTCATACATTTTCGCCTGCGCCTCGGCTGTTACGTAAAAGAGCGCCTCTCGGTTGAGGTCAGCGGATTTTGATATACCGCGAGCAACCAGCATGCGCCGAACGTAAAGAGCGTGTCTTGCATCTCCAAGATAGGAAAGCGCTGCAACCGTAGGCAGACTTGCGCCTCTTATTTTTAAGTCCATATCGTCCTTCATGCTCCGTTTGATTCTATCTAAAATATTTTATCATATTTTAACCTAAAAATCAACAGTTATATTGAATAAAATATTTTCCTACAGATACTTGAAAAAAAACGCAATAAATGTTATAATAACTCATAGTAGGTGATTAATATGGAAAATTTCGATTACGTAAAACATAATTACGAGTCACTGACCGAGGAAATAAGAGAGCTTGCTCTGCGGCTCGGTGTGCCGCAGCCTACGCTGGTTGCCGTGACTAAAAGCGGAAGCGACGAGGAGCTTATTGCCCTTGTGCGTGCGGGTGCTTTGGATATTGGCGAAAACCGACCGGGCGAGGTTAAAAGGCGCGGCGAGCTATTGCGCTCCCTTGGCTTTTCTCCGAGAATGCACGAGATAGGAACACTTCAGAGAAACAAGATAAAGCTTATAGCCGACAGCACTTATATGATACATTCGGTGGACTCATTCCATCTGGCAAAGGATATTAACAGGCATGCCGAAATGCACAGCAGAGTGATACCCGTGTTAATTGAGGTAAACTGTGCAGAGGAGGAGCAAAAGAGCGGAGTTCTCCCGGGTGATGCGGAAAGGCTTTTATGTGAGATAAGGGAGCTTCCGAACATATCCGTCGAGGGACTTATGACGATGGGACCTGTGACAGACGATGCGGAAAATTTACGCCCGTATTTCAGAGATACAAAAAAACTGTTTGACAGACTGCGCGACAGCTACGGCTTCGGCGAGCATCCCACGCTTTCGATGGGAATGAGCGACTCCTACAGAGTAGCTATTGAAGAGGGCTCTACACTAATCAGAGTCGGACGCAGGCTGTTTTTAAAATAAAACAACAAGGAGATAAAAAGATGTTTGAAGGACTTAGAAAAAGACTTGCTCAGGCGGCTGGGGAGGAAGAGGAAATAACCTTTAAGAATTTTGACGAGGAGAAAGCTGCACCCACAATTCCGGAAGAGGCAGAGGCCACAGCATCCACGCAAGGCTCGTCGATAGAGGGCAACAATATTGAGCTTAAGGTGGTTCGCCCCGAGTCGATGGACGAAATATTCACTATTGCGGATTATCTTCTCGACGGATGCACGGTTGTGCTCAATCTTGAGGTTTTGGACAGAGAATGCATAACGAGAATGCTTGATTTCCTCAACGGAGTTACATATACCACGGGCGGCGACGTTAAAAATGTTTCTCCCGGAACGTATATTATCACTCCCAGCGGAATAAATATCAACAGATAAAACGATAGAATCCGGGCTGTTTCAAATAAAGGTTTGAGACAGCCCTCTCAATATATGAACCCGTGGTATATGCAAGATTTAACACGGGATAAAGAAACAACTGAAAGAGTAGATATAAAAGTGGGCTTTCTTGATTTTTTTGCAAGGTTCGTTTCGGCAACGCTCGACGCAGTTTCTCTTGCAATGCTCATACGGATGCTCCTACCTCTGTTTCGGGATGCCGAGGGGAGCAAATTTTATACCTTTCTCGGCTGCATAACCGAGCCTTTTATAGCACCCGTGCGATTTCTTATGGTGAAATTCAACCTTTTGCAGAACTCACCTATAGACTGGTCATTCACCGTTACATACCTTGTTATCGCATTGGTTCAGATGCTGCTTCCGGCAGTATGAAGGAGTAAAAATGAAAAGACAAAATCCTCTCGAATACGCTATTTTTTCGGCAATAATACTTGTAGGAATAGCGTTAGACCAGCTTGCAAAATGGCTGGCTGTTAAGTATTTAGAGCCGATAACCACATTTCCTATAATAAAGCAGGTATTGCATTTTACTTACGTTGAGAACAGGGGCGCCGCCTTTGGAATGCTCGCCGAACACAGATGGGTTTTTATCGCCATTTCCTCGGTTACGATCCTTGCGCTCCTCGGAGCTCTTTATGCAGGATACCTGCCTAATATGCTTTACAAGGTATCTGTTTCAATGATAATCTCGGGCGGTATCGGCAATATGATAGACAGGCTTATGCTCGGATACGTGGTAGATTTTATTGATTTCAGGCTTATAAACTTTGCGGTTTTTAACGGTGCTGATTCCTTTGTTTGCGTTGGCGCGGGACTTTTGATTTTTGCGCTCATTAAGGACATAATCGACGAATCCAAAGCAAAAAAAGAGGACAGCGTGCCGTGAAATACTTGATTTTGGAAAAGGATGAGGGATTAAGGCTTGACGTTTTTGTTTCTGAGAACACAGAGCTTTCAAGAAGCGCTGCGGCAAAGCTCATAGAAAACGGCAATATTACCGTTTCCGGAAATACGCGTGCTAAAAAATACGAGCTTCGATGCGGCGACGAGGTAGAAATCATACTTCCCGAGCCCGAGCTCTCGGAGGCTTTACCCGAGAATATTCCGCTTGATATCGTCTTTGAGGACTCTGATATAATAGTTATAAATAAGCCTGCGGGTATGGTGGTGCATCCTGCGCCGGGAAATTACACGGGTACCTTAGTAAACGCCCTTTTATATCATTGCAAGGGCAGCCTTTCCGGCATTGGCGGTGTTATACGCCCCGGAATCGTGCACAGAATAGACAAGGACACAAGCGGTCTTTTGGTTGTTGCCAAAAACGATGCGGCACATATTGCGCTTGCATCGGAGCTTGAGCAACACGGCATTGAGCGGGAGTATCACGCGCTTGTGCGCGGAGGATTTAAAGAGGACACGGGCACGGTTGATGCGCCGATAGGCAGACATCCCGTTGACAGAAAAAGAATGGCGGTTCTCACAAAGGACGAAGCGCACGCAAAGAATGCGGTTACGCACTACGAGCTGCTTTCCCGCTTTGGCGACGTGTCATACATAAAGTGCCTTCTCGAAACCGGCAGAACGCATCAGATAAGAGTTCATATGTCATACATCGGTCACCCACTGCTTGGTGACGAGGTATATTCGAGCACTAAAACAAGGTTTGAAAAGCTACACGCCCCCCTGTTTAGCGGTCAGGCGCTGCATGCAAAAAGGCTCACGCTCACCCATCCTACGACAATGGAGAGAATGAGCTTTGAGTGCGAGTTGCCCGATGGCTTCAAGAAACTTCTCAAGATATTAGACCGTGAAGCAGACAAATAAGAAAGAGTCAACACAGATAAACTCCGTGTTGACTCTTTCCTTACTTATAACTTATTAAGCAAGAGTTGCCGCCATTACAGCCTTGATGGTATGCATTCTGTTCTCTGCTTCCTCAAAAACAAGAGAAGCCTTACTCTCAAACACCTCGTCGGTTACTTCCATTGAGGAAATACCGAATTTTTCGCCTATTTCCTTGCCTATCGTGGTGTTAAGGTCGTGGAATGAGGGCAGGCAGTGCATAAATACAGCATCCTTGCCTGCTGCATTCATAATATCACCGGTTACGGCGTAGGGCGAAAGCTCCTTAATGCGCTCTGCCCATACCTCAGTGGACTCGCCCATAGATACCCACACGTCAGTGCATATTACGTCGGCGCCGGCTACAGCCTTTTGGGGATTGGTTTCAAAGGTGAGGGTTGCACCGCTCGCCTCTGCTACCTTGCGGCACTCTTCGATAAGCGCCTTGTCGGGAAAATACTTTTCGGGCGCGCAAGCTGTGAAATTGAGTCCCATCTTTGCGCATCCTACCATAAGGGAGTTGCCCATATTGTAGCGGGC
>JAZORD010000043.1:0-22383 GCA_045656445.1 Eubacteriales bacterium
GCTCACTCCGTATCTTGAGAGCAAAATATTTGAAAGTATTCGCTCTGTATCAGCGCTTTTAACGAAATTTACTCCGTATACGGAAAAAGGAAGACTGACGGTTATATTTTCTCCGTCATCATCGTATCTCGCATCCGAAAAAAAACCGTTGGTCACAGCTCCGCAAAGCGACGCCTCTGCAACAATTTCATTTATTTTTGATACGTGATATGCGCTACCCGGAAAGTGCGGAAGGATTTTAAATGACTCTGCTCCATAAAGCTCCCGGCATTCGTCCTCTATTTCATATATAAGCTCTGCCTCCTCGTGAGCGTCAAAGCTTAGCTCGACTTCAACACGCATCGGGTCTTTTGAATACCTGAATTTCTCACTGTGGGCGCGGTCCAGAAGCGCCGCCTTTTCAACCGACGGCTTATATCTTAAAAATACGTCTAAAAACTTTTTTTCAGCCGCCATTATCAAGTCACTCCCATTAGCTTTATCTCGCGAACAAGCTCGTCCACAAGACATTCTTCTTTTATTTTACGGACTATCTCGCCTTTTTTAAAGAGAAGCCCCTCACCGACGCCCCCCGCTATTCCTATATCAGCCTCACGCGCCTCGCCGGGTCCGTTTACGGCGCACCCCATAAGCGCAACCTTGAGATTCATACCTAAAATACCTGCATCGCGCGCCTTCTGCTCAAACTCAGAAAGCATATCTATCAGCCCTATTTTTGTTCTTCCGCAGGTGGGACAGGAAATTATATCAAGTCCGCCTTTTTCGGTTAAATTAAGCGCTGTAAGTATCTCGCGAGCCGCAGATATTTCTTCCACAGGGTCATCGGTAAGCGAAACCCTTACCGTGTCACCTATTCCCTCAGAAAGAAGCGTGCCTATACCGATACTGCTCTTTACAACGGCTCTCGTGCGCGCTCCTGCCTCGGTAACACCGAGGTGTATCGGTGCGTCTGTAAGGGCGGCAAGACGCCTGTTTGCCTCTATCATCATAGGCACGTTTGACGCCTTTACGGAGATTAAATAATCGTAAAACTCAAGCTCTTCGAGAATTTTAGCGTGTCCCAAAGCGCTCTCCGCAAGCGCATCTGCCGTCACCCTTCCGTATTTTTTCAAAATACTAGGCTCAACCGACCCGGAATTTACACCTATTCGTATCGGTATTTTTTTGTCGCGACAGGCATTGACAACAGCTTCTACTCTATCCCTTCCGCCAATATTTCCGGGATTTATTCTTATTTTGTCAACTCCTGCATCAATAGATGCGAGGGCTATTTTGTAATCAAAATGAATATCTGCGACAAGCGGCATTGATATTCCTTTATCTTTAAGATATGCTATGGTTTTTGCCGCAGAGGTATCACTTACTGCAAGGCGAAGTATATCGCACCCCGCTTCAAGAAGAGCCTTTGCCTGACGGTAGGTAGCCTCCTTGTCGTGCGTGTCGGTATTAGTCATGGACTGAATAGAAATAGGATAGCTGCCCCCTATTCCGACGGAGCCTATTTTTAATTCTCGGCTTTTTCTTCTGAGTGAATTATAGTCCATAGCCTTTACCTTTCCTTATACAATCAGCTGTATTACATCCTTTATCATAATCACAAACGACAGAAGCAGAAGCGCCATAAGTCCTATGGCATTTATCATCCCCTCTACCTTTTGAGGAATTCTCTTTTTCGTTATCATCTCGAAAAGAAGCGTTATCATTCTGCCGCCGTCAAGAGCCGGTATCGGCAAAAGATTCATAACTCCAAGATTTATGCTTATAAGCGCGGCAATATTAAGAAGCGAGGCAAACCCCGACCGCGCAGCATCGCCTATTGCCGTGGAGATACCAACGGGACCGGAAACCGCCGCGAAGGTATATCTTCCTGTTATAAGGTCGTAAATCGACTCCCAGCACATCCTTATCGTAAGAGCGGATTTTAAAAAGGCATGCCGCATAACCGAGCCGAAGGTTTTATCAACCTCACGTATGGCAAAATCCACTCTACCAAAGCTCTGCCCCTGCTCGTCAATACCGGGAAAAACCACGTCCGACACTACCACACTGACCCCGTCTCTTATTACCGTTATATCAATAGGCTCTGTTCCGCGGCGCATTACCTCGTAGGATAGCTCATCGGCAATTCTGACGCGCTTGCCGTCAACGGCAACTATAACATCCCCCACCATAAGTCCGGATTCAGAGGAGGAAACGTCCAGCTCGTATTTTTCCTTGTCTGCGAAAAAGGCAATTTCGGTGCCGCCGAGCTTTATCATAGTCGTGAGCACCGCCATTATCAGAATACCCGCAACTATATTGACAGCGGCGCCCGCTACGGTTATAATAAACCTTTGCCATGCAGGCTTTTTATCAAAGGAATTTGGGTCGTCCGACTCACCGTCCTCGCCTGCCATGGCCACGTATCCTCCTATCGGAAACATAGCGAGCGCATAGCGTATGCCTGTTTTCTTTGAATCGTACCAGGCGAGCTTTGGACCCATTCCTATTGAGAACTCATTAATTTTTACTTTAAAAATTCTAGCGAAAATATAATGCCCGAACTCGTGTATGAAAATCAAAAATCCAAACACGAGAAGAGCTATAACAACTGTAAGCAACGTGCTCAATTTTTTCTCCTTTAGGCAAAAGTCGTCCCGGAAATATATTTTTTCGCGAGTGCCCTTGCCTCCCTGTCTGCAGATATTATTTCCGAAAGCTCTGTTTCGGATTTTTTTACTGTCAGCGCATCAAATACCTTTTCAACAACCTCACAAATACCGAGGAAAGAGAGGCGTTCATCAAGGAATGCCGCAACGGCAACCTCGTCCGCGGCGTTCAGCACTGCGGGCATAGCCCCGCCAAGCGATACGGCTCTTTTTGCAAGCGAAAGAAGTGGAAACGCCTTGGTGTCCGGCTTATGAAAGGTCATTTTGCCGAGAGTGAACAGGTCAAGCTCATCCGCCACCGCCGAGTGTCTTTCCGGATAATCCACCGCATATCCGACACACATTCGCATATCGGGCGCGGAAAACTCGCCGATGACGGTATTATCAATATATTCAACCGCTGAATGTAATATACTTTCTCTGTGTATGACAACCTCGATTTTTTCAGCAGGAACACCGAAAAGATGGACTGCCTCGATTATCTCAAATCCCTTATTCATAAGGGTTGCGCTGTCAACCGTTATTTTCCTTCCCATCTTCCAGGTCGGGTGGGCAAGGGTATCGGCAAGGGTGACCTTCGCAAGCTCTTCTCTGCTCTTGCCAAAAAACGGACCGCCCGATGCCGTAAGAATTATTTTTTTGATTTCCTCACGCCGTCCCGCAAACAGAGATTGAAAAATTGCGGAATGCTCGCTGTCAACGGGAAGTATTTCTACGCCCTTTTCTGAGGCGCGCCTCATAACTATCTCACCCGCAATAACAAGGGATTCCTTATTCGCAAGCGCAAGACGCTTTCCGCAGTCTATCGTAGCAAGAGTCGGAAGCAGTCCCGCTTCTCCTATTATAGCATTAATTACCGTGTCGCTTTTTGAGTTTTGTATACCCTCGGTTATGCCCTCACTGCCGGAAAGCACCTTTATATCTGTGTCGGCAAGCTTAATTTTAAGCTCAGCGGCAGCTCGCTCGTCTGCCATAGCTACGGTGCTTGGCATAAGTCTGCGCGCCACCTGCTCGCCCCCGAGCACGTCGCTGTTTGCCGATATAAAATCAACAGCGTATCCGCGCTTCTCTGCAACGTCAACCGCCTGCATTCCGACTGAGCCGGTTGCTCCGAGAATAGCAATTGTTTTTGTCATAGAAACTCCTGTCTTTAGGCAAAAGGATTCTCGCCTAAAAGAAATGCCGCAGAAGCGGCATTCTTAGCTTGTGTATTATACGAATGGCGGAAAGAGAACGCAAATTATCAAAAGTATTGTAGATATTGAAAGTATTGAATCAAATCTGTCCATTACGCCGCCGTGACCGGGAAATATTTTCCCGTAATCCTTAACTTCGCGCTCACGCTTTATGAGCGAGGCAATAAGGTCACCGACCTGGGATGCCGCCGAGAGAACGAAGCCGCAGAATGCAAGGACTAAATAATTCGGCTCAAAATCAGTAGCAACACTTACGATAAATCCGTAAAGAAGCATAAGAAGCGTCGCACCTACCACACCGCCGACTGCGCCCTCGACCGTCTTTTTCGGGCTGAGCTCGGGAATAAGCTTATGGCGTCCAAAAAGCATTCCCGTAAAATACGCACACGTATCGCTTCCCCAAGCCGCGACGAGTATTATCACGAGATTGAAGATACCCGCCTCCATATACCTCATAACGCAGATAGCCACAAAAGACATCACCACGTATACCGTTGCCGCAAAAATCTGCGAAATGTCGGCAAACTTAAGCTCACCCTTCATAAATACCGCAACAAAAAAGATGTATATGAGGTAGGCAAAAATCGTTGCCGCTGCGCTCAAAATAAAGCCGTATGTATACTCGACGCTGAAATAATAGCCGAGAATAGGCAAAACTATTGCGATAAGATAGGCGGGAACAGAGAGAAAATAATTTTTTTCAAAGCCAAGCACCCGAAACATCTCAAAAACCGCAGCAAGCGCAAGCAATGAGAGAAGGATTGGAAACACTATATATTCTGAAAAAATAAGAATTGGTATTCCTACCACCGCCATAACGATGCCGGTTAATATTCTGGTTTTCATTTGCTTTCCTGGTCTTCCTTATCAAGTCCTCCGAATCTGCGCTTTCTTGAGTAAAAATCACGCACGGAGCTCATAATTTCCTTTTCCCCGAAATCCGGCCACAGAGTATCAAGAATCACGTATTCTGAGTACGCGCTCTGCCAGAGGAGAAAGTTTGATATTCTGAAGTCCCCACCCGTTCTTATAACGAGGTCGGGGTCCGGGGTTGATGCCGTATACATATAGCGGGCAAGAATCTCCTCGGTAAGAGTTGTGTGGCCCGCCTTTATTGCCTCGTTTGCCGCGTGGACTATTTCATCCCTGCCGCCGTAATTTAAGGCAACGCTGCAGACAAAGGGTCTGTCCTTTGCCATATTTTCTGCCTCAAGGCACTTGTTCCTCAGGTCCTCGGGAAGCACGGAAAGGTCACCGAGAAACCTCACCGAGAAATTTTTGTCTGTTTGTATTTTCTTGATAACAACCTCATCCACGTACTTATAAACGAGATTCATTATCGTGTCGACCTCTTCCTTTGGGCGCTTCCAGTTTTCCGTGGAAAAGGCGTAAAGGGTGACGTAATGAACGCCGATTTCTCTGAATTTCTCAAGAGCCGCCTGTATTCTTTTTGCGCCCTCTATATGACCGGCGCTCCTTGGCAGACCGCGGCGCTTCGCCCATCTTCCGTTTCCGTCGGTTATAATGGCAACCGAATCAAGTCTGCCGTCGGTCATAAAGACGTCCTTTTTCTTTTTTCCGAACATCTGTATACCCTTTCGGATTAAATTTCCATAATTTCCTTGGTCTTAGCCGCGGTTACTACGTCAATTTCCTTGATAAACTTATCGGTGAGGTCCTGAATGAGCTTATCAGACTGCTTTGCCTCGTCCTCGGTCATCTCCGAATCCTTCTTCATTGCTTTAACCCTATCGTTTGCGTCGCGGCGGATGTTGCGGATTGCAACCTTTGCATCCTCGCCAAGCTTTGATATCTGCTTAGAAAGCTCACGGCGGCGCTCCTCGGTCATCGGGGGGAAGGTAAGACGAATGCAAGAGCCGTCATTTTGCGGGTGGATTCCGAGGTCTGAGGTGAGTATTGCCTTTTCAATACCCTTCATCGCCGATTTATCCCACGCGGTGATGGTAAGAGTGCGCGCGTCGGTCACCTTTATTTCAGCTATTGAGGAAATTGCTGTGGGAGAGCCGTAGTAATCAACCTCGATTTTTTTAAGAACGTCGGGAGTTGCTCTTCCCGCACGGATTGTTGAAAGATTTTCTTTATAAGAGGACAGGCTCTTATTCATTTTTACTTCATAGTCTTTAGTATCAAGCTTCATTGTATTTCTCCTTATGTATTTATTCAGCAGTAACTACAGTTCCGACAACCTCGCCCCTGAGAGCCTTGAGAATATCGTCGGGATTTTTGAGTCCGAAAACGTGTATGGGCATTCCGTTTGACATACAGAAAGCCGTTGCCGTTGCATCAATTGCCTTGAGATTCATTGCAAGAACCTCTGACGCCTTTACTCGCTCAAGCTTTTTTGCATCCGGATTTTTTCTTGGGTCGTCAGTGTATATGTAATCAATGTTTTTCGCCATAAACATAGCGTCAGCAGAGATTTCGGCAGCCTTAACCGCGCCTGCCGTATCGGTGGAGAGGAAGGGTATTCCAAGACCGCATCCGAAAATCACGACCTTTCCCTCGCCAAGATAACGCTTTGCCACATCGGAGGAATAATCCTCGGCAAGAGGCGTCATAGGAACAGATGACATAACAACAGCATCAGCACCTGCGCGCACGAGAGCATCTTTGAGGCAGATTGAATTTATGACGGTCGCTAGCATTCCCATACGGTCAGCCGCTACTCTGTCCATTCCGCCGCCCTGACGTCCGCGCCAGATATTGCCTGCGCCGACGACAATTGCGATTTCAAGTCCTCCGTCCCTTGCCTCCTTGATAGCTTCCGCTACCCTATCAACAAAATTTACGTCGTAGATTTCACCGCACCCGTTTGCGAGCGCCTCGCCCGAAAGCTTTAACAGTATACGCTTCATATGCACAGTTCCCCCATATTACATCGTTCTATTATATTCTACCTCAAAAAGAGGATTTTGTAAACACCTTTTTATAATTTTTTGCTATAAATATATATTTTTTATATTTAGCAAAATTCGGACGGTCAGAAAAATCCAACCGTCCGAGTCTTATATTATTTTTTCATTGCTACCGCAGCCTTCGCTTTTGCCGCGATATTCTTTGCGGTGAGTCCGTACTCCTCAAGAAGTGCGGGAACCTTTCCGCTCTTACCGAACTTATCCTCAACGCCGACGCGAAGAACCGGCACGGGTGCCGCCTCACATACAGCCACGCTTACAGCAGAGCCAAGACCGCCGATGACGTTATGCTCCACAGCGGTTACTATAGCGCCGGTTTCCTTTGCCGCTTTAACGAGAATCTCGGTGTCAAGAGGCTTTATCGTGTGGATATTGAGAACTCTTGCGTCAATTCCCTCTGCCTTAAGCATCTCTGCCGCCTCAAGAGCAAGGTGAACCATATAACCGGTTGCAGCGATGGTAACGTCCTTACCCTCACGCATCGTTACGCCCTTGCCGATTTCGAACTTGTAATCGGGCATTTCAGCAGTAAGATTCGGAACTGCGAATCTTCCGAAGCGCATATAAACGGGACCGTAGAAATTGATAGCCGCTTCAACAGCTGCGTAAGCCTCGCCTGCGTCGGAGGGGTTTATAATTGTCATACCGGGGATAGTGCGCATAAGAGCGATATCCTCGTTGCACTGGTGGGTTGCGCCGTCCTCACCTACGGTGATGCCTGCGTGAGTTGCGCCGATTTTAACGTTGAGATGAGGGTAACCGATGGAGTTACGAACCTGCTCAAACGCTCTGCCTGCCGCGAACATTGCAAAGCTCGATGCGAAGACTACCTTGCCCGTCGTTGCAATACCTGCTGCAACGCTTATCATATTTCCCTCTGCTATACCGCAGTCAAAAAATCTTTCGGGAAATTTCTTTTTGAACATACCCGTCTTAGTTGCTGCCGCAAGGTCAGCGTCAAGAACGAGGAAATCATACTTTTCGCCAAGCTCGGCAAGAGCCGCGCCGTAGCTTTCTCTGGTTGCTTTCTTATCTGCCATTGTCATTCTCCTCACTTAAGACTTTCCGCTATTTTCTCAAGCTCTGCGATAGCTATCTTATACTGGTCCTCCTTAGGAGCTGCGCCGTGCCATTCGCAAGCGTTCTCCATATAGGAAACGTTCTTACCCTTAACGCTCTTAGCTATAATAACGGTGGGCTTGCCTTTAACGGTTTTCGCCTCGTTAAGAGCCGCTTCGATTTCAGCGAAGTTGTGCGCGTCAATAGATATAACGTGCCAACCGAATGCGCGGAATTTTTCATCGTGGGGCGCGGGATTCATAACCTCTGCGATAGGACCGTCAATCTGAAGACCGTTCCAGTCAACAAATGCAACAAGGTTATCAAGCTTATAGTGAGCCGCAAACATTGCAGCCTCCCAAACCTGACCCTCCTCGGTTTCACCGTCACCAAGTATAGTGTAAACGCGGTAGGGCGCGTTATAAACCTTGCCCGAAAGAGGCATTCCGCAAGCGGCGGAGATGCCGAGAGCGAGCGAACCTGTCGTCATATCAACTCCGGGAGTGCCCTTCATATCAGGGTGTCCCTGAAGACGCGAGGTTGCCTGGCGGAGAGTTTTAAGCTCCTCCTTCTCAAAATATCCGCGCTCAGCAAGCACTGAATAAAGCGCGGGCGCCGTGTGACCCTTTGAGAGAACAAATCTATCCCTTGTCTCAAGCTTGGGATTTTTAGGGTCAATATTCATTTCTTCAAAATAAAGATATGTAAGTATATCCGCAATGGATAAAGAGCCGCCGGGATGACCGCAGCCGGCGCTGTAAACGCCTTCGATTATGCCAACGCGAACATTGTTGGCAAGGCGCTTAAGTTTTAGTTCCTTGGACTGTTCCATAACTGACCATTCCTTTTCTTAAATAGATAGTTATATTCTACTACAAAGTCAGCGTAATGTCAATATTTAAAAAGAAATAAAAAGAAAAAACATCGGCAAGCACCGATGTTTTTTGAAAATTAATATCTTCTTCTTGTTCTTATCTGAATCCACGCTCCCAAAAGCGCGATTATAAGCGTGGGAATAAAAATTGCAAGCCACTGCGCATTAGCAAACATTCCCCAGCTTGTGAAATCGTAAATCTGCTCAGAGAATATCCAAGCTGCAAGCCAGCCTCCGAGAGCTGCCGTTCCTATCATCTCAACAAACCTCTTGAAAATAATGGCAAGCGCAAGAACTACTGCTGCCGCGATAAGACAGATAAGCGCCTTACCGACCGAGTAAGCCGATTCCTTGAAAATAAAGAATCCGTTATAAAAAATTATGTAAGCGCCGTAGCCAAACACAGTGCTGTAAAGCAGGATGTAAAGGATTCTGTAAAGTACCCCTGCGACGACTCCTATAACAAGTCCAATAATCCAAGCAGGAATACTCACCTCAAGCGGAAGCAGCGGAGCTAAAAGATGAGTTCCAAGGGCAAAGCCGACTGTGAAGAAAAAGATAAATTTCAGAAAACCGATCATCTTCTTACCAAACATTGCGATAAGCACGCTGAAAATGACTAACACCGTCATTATAATGCCACGCGCCGGCTCTATTGCCGACATAATACCGTTCCAGATAACCGAAATATCCGGGTTAGCGGTTATTGCGTAGTAGAGGGACACTATGAAATCCCATATAACGTCAAAGCCGAACTCGGCTCCCTTGACACCCTCAAAAAAATCAGAAAAACCGGTCAATTTAAAATTCTCCTTTCCTCAAAATCTCAAATTTTCAAAATTATAGAAAACCGTTTAAATTACCCAAAGCTCACGCTTCAAATAGAGTATACCACACAAAAAGCAAAAAATCAAGTACGCCGTGACAAATTTACAACTTGAAAATTATGGAAGAGATTCCTCTTTTTCAAGAGCTGAATAAAGATTGTATATCTCCTTTGATTTTCCCTTTGCCATTCTCACGGTTTGAGCGGCTCCACTGTTAGAGCGAAGAACGTAGGATATAAGAATGTCCGAGTGCTCGGCAAGATATCTGTTGCGCTCCCGCATACAGTCGGGGGTATATTCCCCGCTTATATAAATAATCTCGTCTGCGCGTGAAAGTATATAGCCGTATACTTCCTTTTGAGCGCGCGACCATTTTTCGCTTTGATTTTCGCAAGGCAAAACGAGCACCAAGGCTATGTCCGGATGGGATATTCTGAATTTCAAAACCTCCTTCGCTACCACCGTATCAAAGCCGATGGCGCCACCCGCAAGAAATCTTTTGCACCCCTTCGAATATGCATAGGCTATGCTGCGAAGGATGTAGTCGGGGAGCTTTTTTTCGTGTTTTGGGTTGATTTGACGGTGTCCCGTAAAGGCGCAGGAGGTATAATCCACAACAGGCTCTCCTAAAATTCAGATTTATTCTATTGTATCACTCAACCGTCCGGTTGTCAAGTTAAAAAACATCGCGCAAATATTAACAAAAAGTGAACAATTGCGTTTTCGCTTGACATTATTTTGAGTATGTGTTATAATACTGCTCGAATATGTCAAAGCTATAAGCTGCGGCAAAATTTAAAGGAGCTTTTCATGGACGACGGCACAGACGGTGACAATTGTCAGATGAGTACCGTGCTTAAGAAATATACCGAGGCTTAGCCGCACACCGTTGCGGTTAGGTCTTTTTTGCGTTTTTTTGGAAAAGTCCTGTATAAAATTCGGTATTTTTTAATACAAATATAAACAACAAATAAAGAAAGGTTTTTAAAAAAGAAACATCATGGACCCTGCCTTGTATATCGTGATTATAGTTATTTGCGTAATCATGTCGGCATACTTCGCCGCTACAGAAACGGCATTTATGACCTTCAACCGTATAAGAATTAAAAATGCGGCTGAAAAAGGAAACAAAAAAGCCCGCCTCGTTATGAAGCTGGATGAAAATTACGACACGATGCTGTCTACCATACTTGTGGTAAATAACATCGTAAACATTCTTGCCTCCTCGATGGGAACGCTTCTTTTCATTGCAATTTTAAAAGGAAGCGCGTTTGAAAGCTGGAGCTCAGCTATCTCAACCGCAGTTCTGACCGTCGTAATACTCACCTTTGGTGAGATATCACCGAAAACAGTTGCTAAGAAGATGCCCGAAAGCTTTGCTATGTTCTCCGCTCCTATTATTAACGTTTTCGTCTATCTCTTCCTGCCCATCACCTTCCTCTTTAAGCAGCTGCAAAGGCTTCTTATGAAAATCTTCAAATCCGAGGAAGACCAGGGTATAACCGAGGAGGAGCTTATATCCATTATCGAGGAAGCCGAGGAAGACGGCGAAATTGACAAGGAAGAAAGCGACCTTATAAAGAGCGCTATTGAATTTAACGACCTTGAGGTCGGTGATATATTTACTCCGAGAATTGATATTGTGGCAACCTCAAAGGATGCGACCCGTGAGGATATACACAAGCTCTTTACCGAGTCGGGATTTTCAAGACTGCCTGTATACGAGGGCGACCTTGATAACGTTATCGGTATACTATACTACAAGGACTTCTATACTAAGGAATTTAACTCGGTAGAAGAAATAATCAAGCCCGTTATATACGTTGCAAAAACGCAAAAAATCAACGACCTCCTGAAAGAGCTTCAGGATAAGCAGCGCCACCTTGCTGTCGTTATGGACGAATTCGGCTCTACGGCAGGCATTGTTACGCTCGAGGACATCGTTGAGGAGATTGTCGGCGATATATGGGATGAGCACGACGAAAAGGTCATAGAGCTTGAGCAAATCAATGAAAAGGAATACATAGTTTCGGGTAAGGCAAATATCTCGAAGCTGTTTGATACCCTTGAAATTGATGAAGAGCCTAACGTTCAGACGGTAAACGGCTGGACGATGACCGTTCTTGGAAGAATACCCGCGGAAGGTGACGTATTTGAGAGCTCGGGACTTTGCGTTAAGGTTCTCAAAATGGACGGAAAGCGAATAGCAAACGTTCACGTAACCGACGTCAGAGAGTGCGGGGACGAGGAAGAAAAGGATGATGATAAAGAAAGCGCGGCCTGCGCTTGCAATGAAAAAAATGACTAAGTATTACTTTGGAATAGACGTGGGCGGCACGTTCATTAAGGGAGCTATCGTTGACGGGGGAGGAAATATTACCGTGTCAACCAAGCTTCCCACCGAAAGAGAGCTTGGCGGTGAGAGGGTTTTCTCAAACCTCATAAGCCTCTGCAACACCCTTTTGGATATGGCGAAAATGAAAAGAGATGATATAACCGCTATCGGCATCGGAATTCCCGGAATGGTTGACGTGGAAAGCGGCGTTATCATTTCGGCAAAAAAGCTCGGTTGGACGAACTTTGATATTTGCAAAAGAATCGGCGAGGTTTTGGGACTTCCATCAAAAATATCAAACGACGCAAACGCCGCGGCGCTTGGCGAGCTTAGATTCGGATTCAAGGATAAATACAAAAATATGATTCTTCTGACGCTTGGCACGGGTGTCGGTGGAGGAATAATCATCGACGGCAAGCTTTACGAGGGTAACAGGGGCACGGGCGCTGAGATTGGTCATAGCGTAATCGTGCTTGGCGGTGAGAAGTGCAACTGCGGACGCCGCGGCTGCCTTGAAGCGTATTGCTCTGCCTCTGCTATAATAAGAGATACAAAGCGCGCAATGGAAGCGCACCCCGACTCGAAAATGTGGGAAATCGGCTCACTTGATAAGGTGGACGGAAGGACTGCCTTTGACTACGCAAACAGTGACGTTTACGCAAAAGAGGTGGTTGACGGATTTATCACTCACCTTGCCACCGGCGTTACGAATATGGCAAACATATTCCGACCCGAAGCAGTAATACTTGGCGGTGGAGTGTGCGCTCAGGGCAAAGAACTCACAGACCCGATTCAAAAAATCGTCAACAGCGAAATTTACGCCGGTAAAGATGGTCCGGGGGTCGAGGTGCTTACGGCACAGCTCCAAAACGACGCCGGCAGCCTCGGTGCAGCAGCTCTTGTTATAGAGTGACATAGACGTCACTCTGACTAAGCTTGCCCCAATGGGCAAGTGAAGTCATTTTATAGTGAACCTCACAAAAAAAGCAGACTCACGTCTGCTTTTTTTGTATTCTTACCGTCGCCGCTGTATAAGTTCCGAGGAACGCGCAAACTGCGAAGACTATCTTCAAAATTAGCCAAAGCGGTGTGGCAGAGCTGCCGCCCGCAATAAATATCTGCCCCGACAGGTGCGCGGCAAGAACAGCTGCAAGAAGCGGCAGAAGCAGTGAGCGGAAAAGGTTTATTTTGAAGCCTATTTTAGCATAAAGTCTTGCCGCAGAGAGAATGAAATTATACCCCTCCATAACAACTATAACAACGGCGTATCCCGCAATTCCCATACGCGGTATAAGCACCCAAACGAGAATTATAGAAAGAAATGAATCCGAAATGTTGACCCACATTGAATATACCTGCTCTCCTATGCCCTTTAGCATAGAGTCGGTGACGTGGTCAAGATACATTATAGGCAAAACGGGCGCCATCAAGGCAATATAATGCCCCGCATCGTAAGAGCCGTATACGGCGTAGCCTATTTCCTCAGAAAAGGCAGACAGCAAAACCGCCGCGCAAATGGCATAAACAAGGGTTGTGTTTATAGCCTCGCTTGCAAGCCGCTTAAGGCGGCGGCGCTCCCCTCTTGCAAGGCTTTCGGAAAATTCGGGGACAAGAAGCCCCGAAAAAGAGCTTAGCGGTGACATAGGATAAAGAAGCATAGGAAGCGCCATTCCGTGAAGAGTTCCGTAGAGGGCAAGCGAGCTTGTGTGCGACTCGCCGCTGTCGCGAAGCCTTTTCGGTATTAATACGTGCTCAAGCGTGAGAAGCGCAGAGCGTATGTATGCCGATGCGGCAAGAGGAAGCGCAACTGAGGTTACCGAGTGAAAATGTCCGCCCCCCTCTGTCCCATCGCCCGATATGCGTTTTTTATCCCATATAAACTGCAAAAATGCTGCCAAGAAAACCGCTATCTCGGTAAGCGTCATACCTAGGCAGAGGGCGGCGGTCGCTGCCTCTACACCGCGGCTTGCAAATCTTGCTATTAAAAAAACCGTTATTGAAATCTTAAAAACCTGTGCTATAACCTGTATTATTGCATTTTTAAAAACCCTCTTTACACCTATAAAATACCCTGAAAACACCGAGCATAACGCTATCGGAACAAGAGATACCGACAGTATACGCAGGCAAACGACGGTGCGGCCATCCGAGAGCACCGTATTCCCAAAATATGATGCTCCGAAGAATAGCACCGCAGTTGCAAAAAGGCTGAAAATAAGGGCATAAAGCACTGCCGCTCTGAGTATTTTTCCCTCTTCCCTTTCACTTCCCTCTCCTTTTGCCGATGATATAAGGCGCGTCACAGTCAGACTGATTCCCGAGGTGGCAAAGGTGACCGCAAAGGCATAGACCGTGCCTATAAGAGTGAAAAGTCCCATCCCCTCAGCGCCAATGCTTTTCGTGACGTATGAGTTAAAGGCGAGCGACACCGTCCTTACGGCAAGCCCCACCGCCGTCAAGAGTATTCCGTTTATAAAAAACCTTTGTCTGTTTGTCATATCTATTCTCTCGCAATCTATTTGTAAATCATTATATGATAGATATTGATTTTTATATGAATTTGATATATACTATATACAAATAAAAGCAATAAAAAAGGAATACTATATGAAATTTTCAGTTCTTGGCTCGGGCAGATGGGGCTCTTTTATCAGCTGGTATCTCTCCTATAAGGGCCTGCCCGTAACAGAATGGGGGCGCCCCGAAAGCGAAGCCTTCAAGACTCTTATGAAAACCCGAAAAAATGAATACGTAACTATTCCTGATGACGTTATACTTACAACCGACCTTAAAGAAGCCGCGGACTTTGCGGACACGGTAATAATCGCTATAAAATCCCAAGCTCTGCGCTCTCTTGCGACACTCGGCGCTGAGTGCGGACTCAAAGAGAAGAACGTAGTTCTTTGTATGAAGGGTCTTGAGGAAGGAACGGGACTCAGACTTACCGAAATTATGCAAGAGTGCGGATATGATAAGAATAAGCTTGCCGTTTGGGTTGGCCCCGGTCATATACAGGAATTTGTTGAGAAAAAGCCGAATTGCATGGTTATAGACGGATATAATCACAAGCTCGTTTCGACACTGGTTGACACCTTAAAAAGTCCCCTTATAAGATTTTACTACGGAGAGGATATAATAGGCAGCGAGGTCGGAGCTGCGGCAAAGAACGTTATCGGAATTGCGGCAGGCTTTCTTGACGGGGGCAATATGCCCTCGCTGAAGGGTCCGCTTATGGCGCGCGGCGCGCGAGAGGTTGCAAGGCTTATACACGCAATGGGCGGACGTGAGCTTTCAGCCTACGGGCTCTGCCACCTCGGAGATTATGAAACAACGCTCTTTTCCCCTCACTCAAACAACCGAAGATACGGCGAGAGTATGGCACGCGGCGAGCATTTCAATAAGCTCGCAGAGGGTGTTTATACAGCCGCCGCAATGAAGCTGCTCGGTGAAAAATACGGTGTTGACCTTCCTATAACCAATACGGTATACAGCGTGATTTACGAAAAAAAAGAACCGTTTTCAGCGCTTCTTGAGCTATTCGAGCGAAAAACGGTGACGGAATTTTTGCTTTAATAAAATGCAAAATCGAAAGACAACAAGGTTAAAGAAAGCAAATTACAGTGGGCCGGGCGCATACTTTATAACGATATGCACAAAAGACAGACGTAGTATTCTATCACATATCGTAGGGACCGGCGTCCCCGACGGTCCTCTCTCCCCGCAAACCGTAGGGACCGGCGTCCTCGACGGTCATTTCATATATTTCGTTTGTACATTATTTAAAGCAAAAAATTTAGCGGGACGCTCCGTGGAGCGCCCCGCCTTTTGTTTGTCTTATTTTATAAGACTTAAATTATTTTGCAAGGTAACGGTCGTAAACGTACTCGTACTTAGTGTCAGCACCGGTCTTCTCGGTCTTAACGGTAGTAGTTACATTGATAACAATAGAACCGTTATCGAGAGATGATATGCCGGTTACGACGCTGCTGGTTGTAACCTTACCGGTCTCTGCATCAACTGCGCCGGTCTCGGTAGCTGCAATATTGAGCTTGTAAATCTCTGTTCCCTCGTTGTTGCATACAACCCAGGACTTAACGGTCTTCTGATTCTCAGTACCCTCGTTCTCTACAACTGTATCAAGGTATGCAAAGTAGTTCTGACCGCTTATAATCGTCGATGCCTCAGCTGCGGTGATATCAAGCTTTGTCATCTTGTAGGAAGCGTTCATATAGTAGTACTCGGTCTTTGTCTCGTAGAGATCTGTCTCTGCGTTCTTAACCTGATACATGTAAGTAAATACTATACCGCGGTAGTTGTCATACTTTGCCATTGTAGCCTCATCATAAACAAGATTAAGGCTGCTGTCATAAATCTTAATGGGCATGAAATATGAACTGTAGTTATCGCTAACCACTTTACCGGTTACAAAAGTAGACTCAGGAGCGTCGACTTCATAACCGTTTGCGTAATCGCCTGCAACGTACGCATCTGTAACCTCACCGAGAACAGTTGCCTTCTCGTCGATAAGATACTGCTTACCGGATCTGTCGCTTACGATGAAGCGGTTGTCGTCAAAGAGCATAGCAATAGAAGACTGCTCGGGAATCTCCTGTGCAAGATAACCAAGAACCTTGAGGTCGCTTGTTCTGATGCTGGCGGTCTTGTAGTTGTTGTAATCAATCTCGCCGTCAACGATTTCGTAAATAGCAGCAACGTTCTCAAGCTTATCAGCAACGAACACCTCGTTGAACTGCTCATTAAGCTTGTTCATAAGATTCTGAGCAACGTAGTTAACGTTGTACTCAACGGTTTCCTTTGTCTCTACGTTGTAAACAAGAGTTTCAACGTTATACTTGTAGGTATAAGCCTCTTCAAGCTCGTTGTAAGCATCTACTTTATAATCGAACTCTGCAGCATCCTCGGGAAGAAGGTACTGATTCTGAACGAAAAGGTTGCCGTCTGCAAGAACGTATATGTTGGAGTTTTGTGCATCATAGGGAGTTCTGTAAGCCTCAACAAGCTTAAAGTTCTGGTCGTATATGTATACAACACTGTCCACAACCTCGTAATAGTACTTGTCGGTCTTTACATCGTAATCAGGAATTTCGATGAAATCACTGTCAAACTTCTTGGTTGCAACGTCATCCTCAACAAGATAAATCTTGCCGTTAAAGGACATAAAGTCACCCTTAAGATCTTTGGGTGCATTGTAGCTGTCAACAACACTGTCAATCTCTACGCCAAGAGCGGTGTAAAGAGTGTACTCATACTTTGTGTAGTAGGGATTGTTCCAGCTTCTGTAGGTTTCCCTTATGAAATAGTTACCGCCGCAAGAAACAACGGATGCAGTTTTCTCACTCTTAACTGCGTCCTCGCCCTCAGTCTTTTCCTGTGTAAGCGAGTAAACAACTGCGCCTGTGTCAAGGTTGAGGATTGCAAGCTTCTTTTCGCCTGCCTCAGCGCTTGTATCTTCAAATACAGCAAGGTTGCCATTAGATTTGCTGTAGCTGTATGACAGACCGGTAAGACCGTCAACCTTTGCAGCGGTAGCAAGAGCAGCCTTTTCATCCGACTCGTAAGCTGTGTTGTAATAGCCTTCGAATCCAAGATAGGTGGGTGTGAAAGGTACTGCTTCGCCGCAAACGTCACAAACTTCATCAATGTCAGCATCAGTGTGTGTTTCACACTTGCCGCAAGAAGCAAGAACGAAGGAAAGCGCAAGTACCAACACGAGTAGTAGTGCTATTCTTCTTTTCATAGTCATTCTCCTTAAAAATTTTCGGATATTATCCGTTAAGATCATTATAGCACTGCGGGACGGTAAATTCAAGGGAATTTTTGCACAAATTTTCCAACTTTCTTTAGTTAATATAGCTAAAAGGCAGATGCCAATAAAAAAGAGAGCGAAACGGGGCACCGTAACGCTCTCTTTATGTGAAGCTTTTAGTTTAGAGTTATGAGGCACATTTTCACTCGCCGTTAATGATATGATTGCCCGTCAAGCTATTAACTTGGCGAAGCCAATCATAACGGTGCGAAGCATCTCATAACTCATAACTTGCCCGTTGGGCAATCATAACTTAAAATTTTCTCCGCCGGAGAAAATTTTAGCCCTGCACCATCTTCTGAATTTCAGCTGCGAAATCCTCTTCTCTTTTCTCAAGGCCCTCGCCCTTGTCGTAGCGGACGTAGCCGGTAACCTTGACCTTGCCGCCGATATCCTTAGCTACGGAGTCAACGTACTTAGCGACTGTCATAGAGTCGTCCTTTACGTAGAGCTGGTGAAGAAGGCAGTTGTTCTCATAGAACTTGCCAAGCTTACCCTCAACTATCTTTTCAAGAACCTGCTGGGGCTTATTTGCCATCTTGGGATCCTGCTGCATCTGCTTTACAAGGATAGCCTTTTCCTCTGCGAGAACCTCTGCGGGAACACTGTCCTTATCAAGATACTGAACGGGCATAGCCGCAGTCTGAAGCGCAACGTTCTTCGCGCACTCAGCAAACTCAGCATTATCAGCCACGTCGGTATCAAAGCTTACGATAACACCGGTAGCGCCAAGACCGTGGATATAGGTGGAAACTGCGCCCTCTACAACTGCGAAGCGGCGGATAGAAAGCTTCTCACCGATAGTACCGGTCTTTTCTGCGAGAGCGTCGCTTACGCTGCCCTCACCCTCACCCTCGAGCTTGCACGCCATAAGAGCGTCAACGTCCTGGGGCTTGTTTGCGATTATAGTCTTAAGCACGTCCTTAACGAACGCCTGGAAAATTGCATTCTTAGCAACGAAGTCGGTCTCGGAGTTAACCTCAACCATAGCGGTGGTGTTGCCGATAGTCATAATATCAACGATACCTTCAGCCGCGATTCTGCTAGCCTTCTTTGCTACCGCTGCCATACCCTTCTCACGAAGGATTTTTACTGCTGCCTCAAAGTCGCCGTTTGCATCCTTGAGCGCATTCTTACAGTCCATCATTCCGCAGCCGGTCTGCTTTCTGAGCTCGGCTACGTCCTTTGCTGAAAAATCTGCCATTTTCAAATTCTCCTTTCGATTACTCGGTTACTGCTTCTGCTGCAGCCTCTTCTGCTACTGCTTCTTCAGCTGCAACCTCTTCTGCAACCTCTTCCTGTACTCCGCCGTGAGCCGCGATAACTGCATCTGCAAGCGCGCCTGCAATGAGCTTAATAGCGCGGATAGCGTCATCGTTACCGGGGATGATGTAATCAGCGTCGTCGGGGTCACAGTTGGTGTCAACTATTGCAACTACGGGAATACCGAGCTTCTTAGCCTCAAGAACAGCTATGTGCTCCTTGCGGGTGTCAACTACGAATACTGCGGAGGGGAGTCTGTCCATATCCTTGATACCGCCGTAGGACTTTTCAAGGTCGCTCATTTCCTTAAGAAGACCTGCAACCTCTTTCTTGGGGAGAAGGTCAAACGTTCCGTCAGCCTGCATCTTCTCAAGGTCCTTAAGACGCTTGATGGACTTACGGATGGTGTTGAAGTTGGTGAGCATTCCGCCGGGCCAACGAACGTTTACGTAGTACATTCCGCACTTCTGAGCCTCTTCCTTAATGGTGTCGGCTGCCTGCTTCTTTGTACCTACGAAGAGGATTGTGCCGCCCTCGGCAGCAAGCTCTGCAACATAGTTGAAAGCCTCCTCAAACTTCTTAACGGTCTTCTGAAGGTCAACGATGTGAATACCGTTTCTCTGTGTGAAGATGTACTCAGCCATCTTCGGATTCCATTTCTTAGTCGGGTGACCGAAATGAACGCCTGCTTCAAGCAGCTGCTTGATTGAAATTTCGAACATTTTAATGTTCCTCCTTGGTTTTTCCGCCATAGCGACATAATATTGCGACTTAAAAAGCACCGGCAATAAACCTACTCGCTATGTGAGATATAATATTTACTGCGTTTTTGCGCAGCTCTAATATAATATCACACGCGAGGTGAAATATCAAGCGTTATTTTCAGGCGCAGACAAATATTTACAATTTGTTAACAACTACAGGTAAGTCGGAAGCAAAACGAGCAGCTTTAGGACTCTCTCCGAGATAGCCGGCAGGTCCTCGGCAGGCAGCGGGTTTTCGCCCCGTCCAAGCTCTACCGTAAAGGAAGGGATACCGAGCAGTGAGCCGGTAAAGTCCGAAAGTCCGCCATAGGCGGCAAGCCCCGTTGCAACAGAGTGCTTGTAGCCGATGCGTTCGGCAAGTTTTTTTGCTGTTTTTTCAACTCTTTCCTTTTTTGGCATAGAGAAAATTTCCTCGCCCTGCGTGTGAAGCGACACCACGGCGGCAGGCGCTAAGGCTCGTACAAGGTCTGCAAGAGCTTTGGATTCCGGCTCGCTTTCGGGATGCTCGCCGGAAAATCTGGTTTTGCCGGGTAAAATTCCCTCCGCCGCCTCGATTCTTTTGTATTCGGCAAAGCCGTAGGCGTAGTTGTGGTTTAAATCAACCCCTCTTGCGTTTGCCTGCCAAGAGGAAAAATCCGAGTCGCCGCCGTTCATACGTATTTGCCTTAGATACATAGGACCCGCTTCTGCGCCGTGAAGCTGAAGCTCGACGCCATCCGGATTAAGACACGGAATTACAAAAAAAGAAAATTTCGACAAAAGATAGGGGATATTGACTCCAAAGCAAAACCCGCCCCTCTCATCCTTTTCGGCTAAAATGTCTATAATTTCGTAGAGAGCCGATGCGGTTATATGTTCCATTCCGTGATGGGCGCCCACTGCGAGAATGCGCCTTTTTCCAACGCCTAATCTGAAGCAGTCTATGTCCCTGCCCAGCATACTGCGTCCTATCACCGTTGCTTCAACGGACGGATGCTTTTCGGTAAGGCTTGCGAGCTTGTTTTTTCGAAATTCGGTGTCTGGCAGATTTTCTTTATTCATTATTACTCTCCTACTTGAAAATTTCGGTGTTTTGTGTTAAAATCAGCATTAAAGAGAACGGACACGAGGGGTAAACCAATGAAAGCCAATAAAAAAACTCTGCCGGGCGTTGCCGTTTTAATTCTGCTTTTGAATTCATTTTCGCTCGCCCTGCGCTATATTTCGACTTATCATACGGATATAAGTATTTTTTCCGAGATTTCCGGACGTTTTACTACGCTTGCGGAAACTGCGCTTCCCCTTATCGCCGCCGCAGCGATGCTTGCGGTATATGCGGCGGGCGGACACCTCCGTCTTCCGCTTTTGCACGCTCTCATATACTCGCTCTCGTGGTTTATCACCTTTTTTTCAGAGTATCTTATATTACACGTTTATTCCGGATATGAGATAACCTACTCTCTTCTCATCTCGGCTTTGCTCGGGCTTCTTATGGCGGCAGCAACATATGCCGAGCTTACGGTTCTCTTCTTTATTATAGTATTCGCATCCCGAATATTTGCCAGTCGCCGTTACGGAGCAGGCAGCAATATAGAGAAGTTTATTCTTTTGGACAGCGCGTTTGATTTTTCAAATCCCGTAGCTGTGGGTATATTTTCCGCGTCTTCGGCTCTGTTCTTCTACAACCTTGGTATTGAAATCGCGAATACGGTGAACTATATTTCGTCCTGCGCGGGAATATACACCGCATCCGAAATATTCTATCTTGTTTTCAAGTACGTTTACATTCTTGCGCTTCTTTTGCTTTCGCATCTTATTGCTTTCAGGTTGAAATCGGTGTTTATTAAAGAGTCGGCAGAGCCCGAAACCGAAAATAACAGCTAAACAAAATTTATAAAAGACAACACCCTTCATATTTCATAGGAGCTATCTTTATGAACCTCAACGAACAGGATTTCAAATCAGAGCTTTCCCGCATCTTTAAGGAAAACGGACTTGGCTCACTGCTTAACGCGGAGCGAAGCGAAAAATTCCTCGCTCTCACGAAAAGGATGCTTGAAGAAAACGAAAAATATAACCTCACGGCAATAACCGAGCCGAAAAAGATAATACTTAACCACTACGCAGACTGCGTTACCCTCTCGTCAAGGCTTCCGCGCGGCGCGTCGGTCATTGACGTTGGATGCGGCGCGGGATTTCCCTCGCTTCCGCTTGCGATAGTGCGCGAGGACCTTAAAATTTTTGCGATAGACTCAACGGCAAAGCGCATAGCCTACGTGTCGGGAACAGCAGAGCTTTTAGGACTAAATAATCTAACCTGCGCCACAATGCGCGCGGAGGACGGAGCGAAGATGCCCGAATACCGCGAAAGTTTTGATTTTGCCACGGCGCGCGCGGTTGCACAAATGCGCGTTCTGACCGAGCTTTGCCTACCCTACGTCAAGGTTGGCGGCAGTATGATAGCAATGAAGGGCAAAAATGCCGAATACGAGCTTTCAGCATCGAAGAAGGCAATAGCACTGCTTGGCGGCAAAAATGCAACGGTTGAGAATATAACGCTTAAAGGAGCTGACGATGTGCTCACACACCCCTTAATAATTATTGAGAAGAAAACAAAAACCCCGGCAAGCTACCCACGCCCATTTGCTCAAATATCGAAAAAACCGCTGTAGTTA
>JAZORD010000044.1:0-16926 GCA_045656445.1 Eubacteriales bacterium
TGACGCGTATATATTTGCGGACACGACCGTGTTTTATCTTTTTTTTGCGATGTTTGGAATATGCACGTCGACGCTAAGGACTGCAAAAAAGGAATACGACGACAGACTCAGCTATTACGGCGATTCGCGAAGCGCCGAGTCTTCGGCAATCGACATACAAATACAAAAATAAGCACAAATTTTAAAATCTTTAAAGGTTTTTCCAAAAAAGTATTGATTTTTATTTAGCAATTTGCTATACTTGATTTGATAAAGGTCTAAGGAGATAAAATCCAATGATTTCTCGTGATGTAACAATAAAGAACAGCGTAGGGCTCCACGCCAGACCGGCAACGTTTTTTATCCAGAAAGCAAACTCGTATAAAAGCTCTATCTGGGTTGAAAAGGAAGATTGCAGAGTTAACGCAAAAAGCCTGCTCGGTGTGCTTTCGCTGGGGATAGTTGAGGGTACGACGATAACGCTCATTGCCGACGGTAATGACGAGGCTGCTGCCATTGACGGTCTTGTTGCTCTTGTTGATAGCGGATTCGCTGGATGTTAATGACGTTCAGGCTATATTCAAACGGCAGTCACAGACTGCCGTTTTGTTTTAGCGAGCATTTTTTCGGAGGTGATATACGTGACCGTAATTGAAAGGCTTCGCGACAAGGCAAATTCTTTGCCTGCATCTCCCGGTGTATATATTATGAAAAACGCCTCGAACGAGGTTATATACGTCGGAAAATCGAAAAAGCTTAAAAATCGTGTGGTATCCTATTTTTCAACTCATACCCATTCCTATAAAACCGCAAGAATGGTCAGTCTGGTCAGAGATTTTGACTATATCGTATGCACGACCGAAATAGAAGCTCTCGCCCTTGAAAACGTGCTGATAAAAAAGCATACACCGAGATATAATATAAAGTTGAAGGATGCAAAATCCTATCCCTACATTAAGGTCACAAACGAGGATTTTCCAAAGCTTTTTGTGACGCGGGAAAGGCGAAGTGACAGGGCAAGGTATTTCGGACCCTACCAAAGCTCTCAAAGCGCTCACACCGCCCTTGATGCCGTTATGCGTATATTTGCTCTTGCAACCTGCAAGCGCTCTTTTCCAAGGGATATAGGAAAGGGGCGGCCGTGCATCTATCGTGATATGGGAAGATGCGTTGCCCCATGCACCGGGAAGGTAAGCAGAGAGGAATATCGCTCGCTTGTCAGATGCGCGGAATGGGTGCTTGACGGAAACGTTAGGGAAACCAAGGCAATGCTTACTGCGGAGATGAACGGTGCGGCGGAGAATATGGAATTTGAGCGTGCGGCGCTCATAAGAGATAGCATTTACGCTCTGGACAAGCTCTCGGAAAAACAAAAGGTTGTAGCAGATTCAAGGGTTAACAGAGATGTGTTTGCCATTCATATAACCGAAACCGAGGGAGTGCTCGCTGTGCTGTCAGTACGCGGCGGTGCTCTCATAAATAAAAATGAATTTATACTCACAGGAAATGAATCAGCCATTCTCGACGACGCGGTTTCGCTTATAGCCGATTATTACGATACGTCTGGTAACATTCCGAAAGAGGTAATGCTTGACTTTGCTATTACCGACGATGATGCGCTGCTGTTATCCGAATATCTGTCGCTTAACACCAAATATAAGGTATCCGTAAGGATGCCTGAGCGTGGCGACGGCAGAGCCCTTTGCGATATGGCGCTTGAAAACGCAAAGGAGTCCGCAAGACAATACAGGCTAGAGGGCGAGCGTGAGGACAAAAATCTTTTGAACTTCGCAGAATTGTTGGCTATTACAGAGACGCCAAAAAGAATAGAGGCCTACGATATTTCAAATATCGGAAACGAGAGCATAACCGCCTCAATGGTGGTATATTCAGGCGGAAAGTTCAAAAAAAGCGATTACCGTGTATTCAATATTAAAACTACTAACGGTGCAGACGACTACGGCGCTATGAGAGAGGTTTTGGCAAGACGCCTTTCGCACATAGGTGACGGAAGCGCCTCACTCGGCGAAGCTCCCGACCTCATTTTGCTTGACGGAGGAAAAAGCCACGTAGGCGTCGTGCGTGCTCTCGCGGCAGATATGGATATAGATATTCCTGTTTTCGGAATGGTTAAGGATGACTACCATAAAACGCGGGCGATAACCGACGGAGAGGGAGAAATTTCGATAGCACAGGAGAGGGGTGTGTACGCCTTCGTTTACAGAATCCAGGAGGAAGCGCACAGATTCGCGCTCAAAAACTCACAGAGCTCAAAAATAAAGACTATGACTCGCTCCTCACTTGAAAAAATAAATGGCATAGGAGCTAAAAAGGCGAAGCTGCTTTTAGCATCAATGCCGCTTGCCAAGATAAAAACAGCTACGGTAAAGGAACTTTCGGAGATTCGCGGAATCTCATCCCGCGATGCACAAAATATATTCGAGTACTACCGAAAAAAGTAAAGGAGGCTACCCCGTGTTAAGAATTATAACAGGCACGGCAAAGGGAAAGCGCATAGAAACCCTTGACGGCGATGCAACGCGTCCGACGTCTGAGAGAATAAAGGAAGCTGTGTTTTCGTCTATACAGTTTGATATTGAAAACCGACGCGTGCTGGATCTTTTTGCCGGCTCCGGTCAGCTTGGGCTTGAAGCCCTTTCAAGAGGCGCTTCTTCTGTCAGCTTCGTTGACTCGGCTCGTGAGGCAATGGATATAGTTAAGAAAAATGCTGTTGCCACGGGCTTCTTTGACAGATGCAGATATATTGTCAGCGATTGGCGCAATTATATAAGAAAAGCGTCGGGTAAGGATAGGTATGACCTCGTATTTATAGACCCACCGTACTCTATGGAATGCTCTGAGGACGCACTCTTGCGACTTTTGTCCTGTGATATGCTTGAGGGGGGCGCTATAGTCGTCCTTGAAAGCGGAGCAGAACAGATAAATTTCGAAAATCTTCAGGACTTTGATGTGATCAAATCCACGCATTACGGCAAGAAGACCTTCGTTAATATACTTTTATATCGAGGTGCCGGAAGATGAGCAGTGTGATTTTGCCGGGAAGCTACGACCCTGTCACAGTCGGTCATCTTGAAATTGTAAGGAAAGCATCCAAGCTATATGACGATGTGTACGCCGTGGTTTTTATAAATCCCGAAAAGGTGTACACGTTTTCCGTAGAAGAGCGTGTCAAAATGCTTATTCTCGCAACGGAAGAGCTTGATAACGTCACAGTGAGCTGTTCAAGCGGTTACGTTGTGGATTATATGCGTGAGCACGGGATAGAAAAAATAGTTAAGGGTTATCGCAACGAGTGCGACCTTGAATATGAAAAAAAACAGGCAGAATACAATTTTAAGCTTGGTGGGTACGAAACTGAGCTGTGGCAGGCAGACCCCGCCATCCGAAATATCAGCTCAACAATGGCAAGGGAGCTTATAAAATCCGGCGGTGAGTTAACGGGAATATTGCCGCCAAAAGTGATTTCGTATATCAATAATTATTGACAAGCTCTAATATATGGTGTATAATTATTAGGTTAATTGAGGAAAGGACGTTCCAAAAATGAAAGAAAAGATAGAACAGCTCAAGGCTCGCTTTGAAAAGGAGCTTTCGGCAGCAACCGAGGCGGAAGCGCTTGAGGCTTTAAGAGTTGATTTCCTTGGAAAAAAGGGCGAGGTCAACGAGCTTATGAAGGCGCTTCGCGACGTGCAGGATAAGAAGGCGGCAGGTCAGCTTATTAACAGCTTTAAAAATGAGGTGGAGTCAGCTATTGCCGAGGCGCTTGAGGCTCTCAAAAAGGCGGCTATCGACGCTCAGGTGCGCGGTGCAAAGAAATACAATCCCACGCTTGATTTTGGGCGTGAGCTTGGCTCGTATCATCCCATAACTCTTGCAACGAGAGAGGTTGAGGAGATTTTCGTGAGTATGGGCTTTACGATAGAGGATTATGCCGAGGTCGTAGACGATTACGAGTGCTTTGAGGCTCTTAATATACCTAAGCACCACCCCGCAAGAGATATGCAGGATACCTATTATCTTGAAAACGGACAGCTTCTCAAAACGCAGACCTCTGCGGCACAGAACGCCATTATGAAAAAATATGGCGCTCCCCTCAGGGCGATATTCCCGGGACGCTGTTTCAGAAATGAATCGACCGACGCCTGTCACGAGAACACCTTCTTTCAGATGGAAGGAATGATGATAGACGAGAATATATCCATATCAAACCTCATTTACTTTATGAAGACTATGCTTTCCGAGGTCTTTAAGCGTGACATTAAAGTAAGACTGCGTCCGGGATTTTTCCCCTTCGTTGAGCCGGGCTTTGAGCTTGATATAAATTGTCTTATATGCGGCGGTGACGGATGCCCGTCCTGCAAAAATTCGGGCTGGCTTGAGCTTTGCCCCTGCGGTATGATACACCCCAACGTGCTTCGTGAGGGCGGTATAGATACAGAAAAATATACGGGCTTCGCTTTTGGTCTTGGTCTTACCCGTCTTGCAATGATGAAATACGGAGTTAAGGATATCCGTGATTTCAACAGCGGAAGCCTCAAATCTCTCTCTCAATTTAAATCTATATAAGGAGGCAGTGAAATATGTTTTTATCTATGAATTGGATCGGCGATTTCGTTGACCTCTCCGGACTTGATAAAAAGGCGCTCATCCATAATTTTACACTTTCCACCGCAGAGGTGGAGGATATAATAGTTAAAGGTGAGGATACTCACGGCGTTATTGTCGCAAAAATAGTTAGCATCGAAAATCACCCCACATCAAAGAAGCTCCATCTTCTTAAGGTTGACACGGGTAGCGAGGTTGTTGACATTGTGTGCGGCGCTCCCAACGTCAGAGAGGGAATGAAGGTAGCCCTGGCAACAGCAGGCGGTGCTGTATGCGGTCACAAGATAAATCCTACAACCGTGGCAGGCTACATGTCCTACGGTATGTGCTGCTCCGAGGCCGAGCTCGGCATCAGTGACGATAACTCGGGAATATGGGATATCACCGATGATATTCCTCTCGGCACGGATATAAAAACAGTTTACGATATTGACGATATAATTTTCGAGGTTGACAACAAATCCCTAACGAACCGACCTGACCTTTGGAGTCATTACGGTATAGCGCGTGAGTTTGCAACCATAACCGAAAGAGAGCTTAAGCACATACCCGTGTGCGACGTTTCTGCTTACGATTCGCTTCCTGCGGTGAAAATCGACGTTAAGGCAACCGACCTCGTATACCGTTACAGCGCAATAAAGGTTGAGAATATCAAGCGTAAGATTAGCCCCATAAATATGCGTATACGCCTCTATTACTGCGGCTCAAGAGCAATAAATTTCCTTGCCGACCTCACAAACTACGTAATGCTTGAGGTTGGACAGCCGATGCACGCCTTTGATAACAGAAGGGTTGACTGCATAGAGGTGCAAACCTTTAGTGACGGACTTTCCTTTACAACCCTTGACGGTATAGAGCGCCGTATCGACGAAAATATGCTTATGATAACCTCGGAAAACGCTCCCGTTGCGATTGCCGGAGTTATGGGCGGTGACGCATCCAAGATTGAGGACGACACCGAATCGCTCCTTCTCGAATCCGCAACCTTCGACGGTGTGTCGATAAGAAAAACCACGACGCGTCTTGGCCTTCGTACCGATGCGTCTATGAGATACGAAAAGATGCTTGACCCCGAGCTTTGTAAAATCGCAACAGAGCGTCTTCTCAAGCTCCTTTTCGAGTGCGACCCCGGCTCTCGCGTAATTTCTTCCTTTACCGATGCGTACGTCAAGCGTTATCCTACGGTAACTCTTGATTTTGATAAGAGATACGTAGACAGATACACGGGCATTAATATTCCGAACGAAAAGATAGTAAAAACTCTCACAGGACTTGGCTTTGACGTGCTGCTTGACGGTGACAGATTCACAGTAACCGTTCCCTCCTGGAGAGCAACCAAGGACGTTACGATAAAGGCAGATATAATCGAGGAAATAACGAGAATTTACGGCTACGATAATTTCGAGGTGTTTACCTCTGAGAGCGCTCTTGCCCCCGTCCGCAAGGAGATTCTTAAGTCTGACGAGGACAGAATGAAGGACGTGCTTGTAAAGAGCTACCGTATGCACGAGGTTCATTCTTACATCTGGTCCGATGCAGAGAAAAACAGGGAGCTTGGAATAGAAACCCTTGAAAACGTAAGAATAATTAACGCGCAGACTCCCGACCATAAATATCTTCGCGTATCTATGATACCCACCCTTCTTTCCTTCGTTAAGGAAAATAAGGGATATCTTGATAACTTCGGTATTTTCGAGATAGGGCACACCGTTGACGGCTTTAAGGATAACGGATATTGCAATGAACAAAAGAAGCTCGGTTGCGTGCTCTTCTCAAAAACAAAAACCGAAGAGGAGCTGTTTATGGGCGCGCGCGATATGATTTGCGAGCTTGCGTCGGACATCCTTCATAAGAACGTGGAGTTCTTTGCGAGAGAGGCGAGATTTGATTTTGAGCATCCCGTGAACACCTTTGAGGTGAGTGTAGCAGGGGTCAAAATCGGTTATCTGTGCGCTCCTCATCCAACTGTCACGCAGAATGTCGACAAAAAGTGCGCCGTAGCTATGTTTGAACTTAACACCGAGAGCTTTGCTTCGGTAAAGGCGGGAACTACGGAATACTCAGAGCCGTCTAAATTCCCCGCAATAGACATTGATAAGACCTTTAATGCAGACGTTTCGGCTATTAACTTTGACGAGCTTACGTGTGCCGCAAAGGCTGCTGCCGGCGATATTCTTTCCGACGTAAAGGTTAAGGATATATATACGGCAGAAGGAGTGACGGCTTTAACTCTCCGCTTCTCATTTGTTTCAAAGGACAGAACTTTAACAAAGCAGGAGCTTGCTCCCGCGACAGATAAAATAATTGAGGCGCTCGGTCTTGAAATAAAGGCGTAATAGCCTCTCCGGTTATGGCGTCCCCACCTTGTGACTTTAAAACAATGCGATATAGAATCTTTGGAAAGTGTGAACATGACAGCGTAAAAGCTGTTTTGCTCACTCTTTTCACTTTTACGATCGCTTTCAGATATAATTTAATGACTTTAGATAAATTGCAAAAGGCGCTGTTTTTCTGTTATTAACAATAATCTACGCTTATCTCTTGCCATTCTTTATGTGCTTGGGATATAAAGCGACTCTTGGGGGTAAAATGGAGAACAATTTTCAAATTCAAGGCGAAGAAAAAAATTACCGCGAGCTCATACTTGAGATTATTCGCAGCGAATGCTCGGATGAGGAGCTTTTTGCTGCGCTCGGGGAATATCACGATTATGATATAGCAAGTATACTTGATGAGCTCACCCGTGAAGAGCGAGACAGGCTGCTCGCAGTTATCGGATACGAGGCTGCGGCCGGCATTGTAGCATATCTCGACGATGCTGCTGAGTATCTCTCTGAAATTGAGCCTGACGCCGTGGCGGACATTATAGAAAATATGGATGCCGATGATGCGCTTGAGGTTCTTGAGGACCTTGATGAAAAGATTCGCGAAGAGGTATTTGAGTTAATTGAAAACGAAGAGGTTAAAGAGGATATCGAGCTGCTTGAATCCTATCCCGACGACGTTTTCGGTAGCCGAATGAGCACTAATTATATTGCTGTCGAGCGTGGCTTGACCGTTAAAAAGGCGATGAAGACTTTGGTATCGCTTGCTGCTGAAAATGATAATATTCATAAGATATTTGTTACAGAGAAGGACGGTACTTTTTACGGCGTTATCGACCTTAAAGACCTTATCGTAGCAAGAAGCGCGGACGAATTAGAGGACTTGATTTATACTGCATTTCCATACGTGCTTGATACCGAGGAAATAGATGAAAACATTGAGAGGGTGAGAGGATACGCCGAGGTTCTCATTCCGGTACTCACCGCCGGTGAGAAAAAGCTTGTTGGAGTTATCACTTCAAGTGATATTACCGAGCTCGTGGACGAGACGATAGGCGACGATTACGCAAAGCTTGCCGCGCTTGGCTCCGAGGAGCAGGACGGAGAGGGGCTGCTTATCAGCCTCAAAAAGCGTATTCCTTGGCTACTTATTCTTCTCTTTATGGGTCTGGCTGTTTCAGCGGTGGTGGGTCTGTTCGAGGTGGTGGTCGCTGAGCTGCCGATGATTGTTGCGTTTCAATCCCTGATTTTAGGTATGGCTGGTAACGTAGGCACGCAATCGCTTGCGGTAACCGTCAGGTCACTCGGCGCTGATATCGTCCTGAAGGTTGGCGACAGAGTAAAGATGATTTTTAAAGAAACGAGGGTTGCGCTGTTAAATGGATTTATCGTAGGACTGATTTCCTTTGTGATTGTTGCAGGATATTTGCTCTTTGTCCCACACGCCATAGATTTTGCTCTGACTGTGGCAGCCTGCGTAGGCGGGGCAATGTGCTTCGCTATGATGATTTCCGGTTTCACGGGTGCGCTGATTCCCATTTCATTGCATCATTTTGGCGTAGACCCTGCGGTAGCATCAGGTCCGCTTATTACAACCGTTAACGACCTTGTAGCCGTAGTAAGCTATTACGGTCTAGCGTGGGCTTTGCTACTCGGCTTTGGTATATAGCAGGATATCTATCTGTATCGCCTTTACGGCAAAGAAAATTTCATAAAAGAAAAAGAGAACATAACAGCAAAAAGACTGCTTTGTTCTCTTTTTTTGTATATCCTAAAAGCTTGTTCTGTTCGCTTTCGGGATTATTGGTTTTGGTTTTCCATATACTCAAGGTAGGAATCGTAGTAATTGATGATAATATCGTTTATCTCGTCATCGGATATATAATCGCTATCGGAGTAGTTGTCTGCAAACTTCTTCGCCATATTGTCGACGACTCCCTTTTCAAGAGTAATGCTGTTTTCCTTCAATATTTCATCAAGAGAAAGAGAAACCGCCTCAACGTACTCCTCGTGCGTTGCGTAGTTTTCCTTCTTTATCTGAACCGTTTTTTCATTGATGCCGTTCTTGATATTTTCATAGGACTGCTTTGAGTCATCGTCCAAACCGGCCTTCTCACTCATTACCGATACTGACATTTGGGTAAGCATGGTTATAAGCGGTTTGGTTCTTTCATTTTTCTTTATTGTCTCTATCAACTTGTTTATTACCGTAGTTCCGTTTTCATCACGCTTGGTAAAGGCATCGAGCATGTTTTCCGAGCCGGTCTTAAACGATGTGAGAACCCCGTCGCGCGACAGAATAAAGACAACCTCGCATATAGTGTCAATATCTCCGTGTATGTTGGTTGAATCCGCTGTGTGAAATATAGACACCGTCGAATCAAGCAGGGTCGAGATGGGCGGCTCGGCAGCAATCTCTATAACGCCGCTCGTATATGTGTAGGATAACATCTTAACGCAGCCGGCAAGAAGCCTCGTAAGATACGTGTTTTTTTCAATCACGTCGAACATCTCGGTTATCCTTGCTTCGTCTTCCGACGTAAGAGAGGTGAAATCAACCCCACGAAGCGCGGTTATTTTTCCTGCTATCGCCGTGATGTCAGGAACAAGAGCGGTCATATCGGCATTTTGCCCGTCTATTTTTACAGTAGCTATGGATTTGTAAAGCGCGTTTATACCACAGCTTCCCAGAGCCTTGGAGGCGGGGTTTTCGCCAATGCTTTTTACGTAATCGTCGTACAAGCTAACGAGCTGCGCCGAAGCCTCATCATCGGAGGATGACTCCTGCCTTATTATCTCTGCCGATTCCGATACAGTGGTAGATATTCCGATTATCGGCATAAGCAAAAGAGCCGCAACTGCAACGCCCTGGACCAGACCGAGCGCCATACCAATAAATCTTGATGGCAGCGCGTTGCCGCGCTTTCTGAATCCGAATATACCGCAAAGTATTGCGTGTACTATAAGCATAATGCCGCTTATTATAACAAAGCAAATGACGAAAGCCAACGGCATTATTACGAGTGCCAGCGGAACTGTTGCTATGAGCATCACCGTGCCAATGTCAATGCTTTCGAGCCAGGAATTGTCAGCATCGGCTGAAAGAAGGTTGTAGTTAACAAGAAGCTCCTCTATATCCGCCATAGTTTTATCGGACAAAAAGTCTGATAAAGAGGTGTAAATACCCTTCGCAATGAAAAAGCTTATTACCACGGATGCAATTACCGTTATAGTTCTTATAAGCTGGCGGGATATACCCCGTGTGAAGCCTTTCAATGCTCCGATGAGTCCAAGAATTGCAACGATTCCTAAAATTATCGGCGCAAAATTAATCGCTGTATCTGTACTGCCTTGGGTTGTGACCTCGAGCAAACCAAACATATAGAAAACTCCTTTCCAAATACATAAAATATTAAACACAGTCGTTTACTACATAATAGCATAGGTGGGGTAATTTGTCAACAGTGTGAACGTAAGTAAAACAAAAGTTTACATTTGTTATTTTTCGACTGGGTTTTTGAGGTTATACACCTTAAGGACGGTCACCTGCGTCTTTGCGTCCTTTATCTCGCCCGACATAACCTGTCTGTAGAGCTCCTCAAGCGGAACTTTTTCTACGTCAAGAAATTCATCCGCATCAAGCTCCCTTTCCACAAAGCTTATATCCTCTGCAAGATACATCTGTATACGCTCGCTGATAAGCGCGGGGGAGGGAACGGTTTCTCCAAGATAGGTGTATTTTTTTGCAACTGCTCCGGTTTCCTCGCGAAGCTCGCGCGCTGCCGCTTCAAGCGGGTCCTCATCAGCCGAGTTGAGCTTTCCTGCGGGAATTTCAAAAAACACTCTCCCGTGCGGGTATCTGTACTGACGCTCCATTAGCACGCGCCCGTCGTCAAGGAGCGGAATTATGCAAACCGCGCCCACGTGAAGACACATCTCCCGTGTTGCAGGACGTCCGTTTGGCAGTGTCACCGTATCTCGTACTACGTGCAAAACCTGACCTTTGAATATTTCCTCTCTCTTTATCTTTTTTTCTTCAAGATTCATTAATTTCCACCTCTTGTTTTGTGCTTTGATTTCGTTTGTGCTTTTCTGCTGTTGGATTTCGCAGACGTATTCTTATCCGACTTCTTTTTTTGTGTGAGCTTGCTGTTCAGCATCATAAGAGCAGCCTCTGCCGCCTTCAGCTTTGCTACGCGCTTTTCTGATGCCGTGCCTGTTGCGCTCACACCCAAAACTCTGCATTCGATGCGATATTCTTTTTTATGCTCAGTTGATTTTTCACTCTCTCCTAAATCGTGAAATTCCGGGGACGGAGCTTTTTTCTTCAAAGCAAGCTCTCTGAGCTTTTGGAAAGCAACCTCACCTTCGCCCATTTCCTTTTTCTTCGTTATTTTTTCCTCTTCCGTTTTGAGCAGCTCAAGGGCGGACCTTGCCGCCTCGGAATCAGCGAGCTTCTGATTTTTTCCAATTCCGACACCGCATATCCTGTCGCCTATATAACAGGCTCTCTCATAAGTTTTTTTGTGGTCTGGGCCGGTTTCCGAAACCGTCTTGTATACGGGCTGGGGGAGCTTGCGCTTTTTATCGGCGCACCACTCTTGAAGAGCGTTTTTATAGCTTTGTATAACAGCTTCTCGCTTCTCAAGATATTGCTCTACGTCGAGCATTTTTGAAACCGAACGTATAACGGTTTTTATCTCGTTGCCGCAATCTATATATATAGCTCCTATAATGCTTTCAAAAAGGTCCTCCATTACCGAGGGCTCATTTTCAACGCCAAGCTTAACGTCTCCCTCTCCCATAAGAAGATATTTCTCAAGCCCCAGTTTTTTTGTCGCCAGGGAAAGATTTTTTTTGTCGCTGAGCTTGGATTTTATGTTCGAAAAGTCCCCTTCGTTAAGTCGGGTTGAAATTCCGTATTCGTATCTTGTTGCAAAATCTTGCATAAGAAGGGTAATAATAGCTGCTGAAAGGACGCTGTCACCGAAAAATTCCAGCACCTCGTTCGACTGATATACAACGCCCCCATATCCCTTATGCTCATTTGCATAGCTCGTTCGGGTGAACGCCTGCCTCAATAAAGACTTATCCTTAAATGCGTAGCCGATTTTATTTTCAATTTCCTTAACATGACTGTCAAAATTCATAAAAACTCCGTTCTGTCGCGGGGTGACCATACAAAGATGCGAAACCGCGAACCCCGCAGGGTACTAAATCTCAATAGAAATTTTGCGTTTTTTCACTTATCCAATATTTTAACATTTTACCCGCATATTGTCAAGAAAAACATATACGCTTGACAAAACACGATATTAATGTTATTATTAAAACAATAAGCACACGCGCAGGCGGGAAATTTTTACCTGTCGTTACATTACACGATGCATCAGATTGGAGTTAATAATGCAAAACGAAAATCGCGGAGTTTTTTCGGCGCTTGAAAGCTATATTGATATGTCTATCAACATGGTAGCGTTTGTAATCTCTTATATACTCGTGATATTGTTGGAAGAGCCTAAGGTGCCGCTGGTTAATCCTGTCACCGTAATCATACTCTGCTTCAATATGCTTATTTCGTCATTCGTATACCATATGCTTAACGTATACAGACCTTCAAGATATATGAAGCCGTATAGGAGTTTTCCGGAAATTTTCAAGGTCAACGCCATTTATTTCGGCTCTATTGCCGTTGTGTCAGCCTTTATAACGAGAGTAGGGTACAGGCAGTTTATAATGTTCTGGATTTTGTTTTCTGCTATTATATCCACTGCGTTTCTTACGTTCAAAAGGCATTTCATAAAGGTGGTTTTGGCGCTGCTTCGCTCAAGACAGTACCATCTCCGCAAGGTAATAATCGTCGGAGATAACACTGCCGCTGCAGCTGATTATATAAAAGAGGTTGCGTCAAATTCTCAGTATGGAACCTTGGTTATAGGCTACGTAGGAGACAAAATCAATCACGAAGAGGTAGATGTTGAAAAGCTGGGCGCATTTAAGGACCTTGCCAAAATTCTTGATAAATATCGCCCCACGGACGTCGTTTTCGCAATCGATGCGTATGATAAGCGCCACCTTATCCGCCTTGTCAATATGTGCGACGACAGATGCATTAAGGTTTATTTTCTTCCCGTAATATACGGCTTCTTTAAAAATTCACGTCAGATAGAGCAGATGGGCTCGGTTCCGCTTATCAATATTCACTCTACTCCTCTTGATAACCCCGCGAACGCTGCTGTAAAACGTGCGTTTGACATAGTCGGCTCACTTTTCTTGATACTTATTACGATGCCGATAATGATTTTTGCTGCAATAGGTGTGTATGCAACCTCGCCCGGTCCTATATTCTTTAAGCAAAAGAGAGTAGGACGTCTTGGAAAATATTTCACTATGCTGAAATTCCGCTCTATGCACGTCAACAGCGATTCAAATAAAGCGTGGACGACGGGTGCGGACCCTCGCAAAACGAAATTCGGCACATTCCTTCGCAGAACGGCAATCGACGAGCTTCCGCAGCTCTTTAACGTTCTTGCGGGAAGTATGTCACTCGTGGGACCGAGACCGGAAATCCCGGTGTTCGTTGAGCACTTTAAGGAGATAGTTCCTCTTTATATGATAAAGCACTACGTAAAGCCGGGAATAACCGGTCTTGCACAAATAAAGGGCTTCCGCGGTGACACCTCGATTGAAGCGAGAATACACGAGGATATCGAATATATAGAGCACTGGTCGCTCCTTCTTGATTTGTACGTTCTTTTCAAAACGCCATTCAAGGCGCTCAATAAAAACGAAAAATACGTTGACAGCGCCGATGACGGTGGCGACAACGGGGCAGACGAGCATGAGGTCGCATTTGCTCCAACGGAATCTGATACGGTATCGGACGGTAAAAAAGACCAAAAACTCGGTGAAGCTAAACCGTCGGCTTCAATAGAAGAGCATATCGATAAAAGCAAAGCCGAAAATAACGAAAAGGATATAGGTAATGAGTAAAATTCTTTACGCCGCAGGCACGATGGACCATATCAAGAGCTTTCATTTACCGTATATAGACGCTCTTAGGGCAGATGGTCACGAGGTGCTCGTGATGGCAAAGGGCAAGGACGCAGATTTTGATATAGGCTTCGTCAAAAAAATGCTCTCGGTAAAAAATACGCAGTGTCGCAGAGAAATAAGAAAAATACTCAAAAAAGAAAAATTTGACGCCATAATACTTAACACCACCCTTGCCGCCTTTCATATAAGGCTCTGTCTTCGTAAAAAAAGGCGTCCCAAAGTGATAAATATAGTACACGGCTATATGTTCCCTGAGAATCTTCGCAATACGAAGGACAAAATTTTTCTTTTCTGCGAAAAGATTCTTGCCAAAAAGACCGATGGGATTATGGTAATGAATTCCGAGGATTACCGAATAGCAACTAACAGTAAGCTTTGCATCGGAGAGGTCAAAATGACTCTTGGAATGGGCGCAAAGGTGCATGACACCAGCGTGCCCCCTGAAACGATATATAAATATACGGGCAGCGAGGGGAAGTATGTCCTTTGCTTCGTCGGTGAGTTGTATAAGGGTAAAAATCAGAGAATGCTTATTTGCGCTCTGCCCGAAATCAAGCTTGCAATACCAAACGCTGTTTTATGGCTCATAGGAGAGGGGGGTGACCGCGGTGAGCTTATATCTCTTGCCGAGGAGCTGAATATATCAGACTCTGTATGCTTTATGGGCAAGCAGAAAAACCCCTGCGACTATATACGAGCCGCAAATCTCTACGTTTCCGCCAGCGAAAAGGAGGGGCTTCCTTTTAATATTATGGAGGCGCTTGGGTGCGGTATGATAACGCTCGCCTCTGATATAAAGGGTCATAGAGATTTAATAGAGGACGGTGTATCCGGATTCCTTTACCAACCCGGAAACATTACGGAATTCGTAAAAAAGGTTAAGGCTATTCAAGGCGGTGAGCTAACCCTCAAACGCGAGGATATCATATCAAAATACGAAATATATTCAAGGGACAACGTTTTTGAAAAAACCTACTCCGCAATCAAGGAGCTTCTTCTGAAATGATAGCTGCAATAAAAAAGCGTATCAATGCTGACTCGGTGCGAAAGTTTTATATGAGCGATAAGTATCCGATGCTGATATGCGCGCTAGTTGCGATAGGCAGTATATTCGGTATTGAATTTTATCTCGGTATTCTCCACACCCTTCTTATATTCGGTGCGTTCGTTTTCTCAAAATCAATAAGACCTGTGGTTATATCGCTTCTGACCTACGTTATGCAGCTCTCCGTGCCTCATTCTCCGTTTTACCCTAATTATTCGGATTACTATTACACGGGGTGGCGCTTGCCCGCATTTATAGGAATAGTCGCGTTGACCGCGGCGGGCGCTGTTATATTTATAATCAATAACCGACTCTATAAAAAAGTGTCCTTCAAAAAAACACCCTTGCTTTTACCGCTTATTTTCCTTTCGACAGCCTTTCTTTTGAACGGAGCATTTTCGGGCAGGTGGCAGCTTGACGGCACCGTCTTTGGCTTTGCCAATGCGGTAGTATATCTTTTCGTTTTTCTTATCATTTATCACGGTTTTTCCGATGATGAGAGCTCGGGTGAGCTTGCAAAATATTTTGCCTATATATCGATGCTTATAGCTCTTGTGATAAGCGCTGAGCTCATAGCGCATTTTATCACAGCGGACAATATTTTCGTCGACGGCTCAATAAACAAGGTAGCGGTGGCTCTCGGCTGGGGAATATGGAATCTTATCGGTGTGTCGCTATCAGTGCTCATTCCGGTTATTTTTTACGGTATGCATACAAATAAATATCCGTGGCTCTACTTTGCCGTCGCAACGCTTGCGTATATAATGGCGGTTCTTACGATGTCGCGCAACGCCCTTGTATTCGCTACGCTTGCGTACGCGGCGTGCGTCATAATATCCTGCTTCGTAGGTGAACAAAAGAAAGCTTTCAGAATAATAATCATAGCGGGTGTTATCGGAGCGTTTATTCTTACAATAGTCCTTTGGGATAAAATTTACGCTCTTCTTGGCGACTATTTTTCGCGCGGACTTTCGGATAACGGAAGATTTGCTCTGTGGAGCGCGGCGCTTGACAACTTTCTCGAAGCTCCAATTTTCGGCAAGGGCTTTTACGGCCTTGAGGTTGACGACTCTATGCTCACCTCCTTCGGTCCGCTTGCCAAGCAAGCTCACAACACGGTTTTTCAGCTTCTCTCGGCAACGGGAATAGTAGGTCTGGCATCATATGCATATTACAGATATTCAAGCCTTGAGCCGATATTTCGCCGCCCCAGTTTAATGAAAAGTATGATGGCGATGTCGGTTGCGGTTTTGCTTCTTGGAAGCCTGCTTGATAACTTCATATTTAATATATATCCGATGTTCCACTATACAGTAGCCCTAGTGATTATCCACAAGGCAAAAGAAGAGAACAACGAATGAAATATTGCGGATATCACTCGGATATCCGCAATATTTAGACTAAATTGACAAAAAACAAAAAATCTCAAAAAAACATCTTGACTTTTATATTTTTGTGTGATATAATAGGCAAGCGAGATTTTGAGGAACGCCTCAAAACCGCAAATGGCGGATTAGCTCAGTTGGCTAGAGCGTCCGGTTCATACCCGGCAGGTCGTTGGTTCAAATCCGACATCCGCTACCATAAAAGGCCCGTTGGTCAAGCGGTTAAGACACGGCCCTTTCACGGCTGTAACATGGGTTCGATTCCCGTACGGGTCACCAGCAAAAAGAAAAAGGCACTCCTTGTGGGTGCCTTTTTCTTTTTCTCGGCGTTCCGCCGAGAATACGAACCTCGCCACATAAATTAGTATAGAATTTTTGCATCAGTTCAGTGGCGAGGTTCTCATACCGCCTTGGCGGTATCCCGCGTCCTGCGTGGGAATACCATCTCATATCACAGCAACCTACGGCATAGCACAAATTTTCCGCACGCTAGCGGATTCCCGTAAAAAGG
>JAZORD010000045.1:0-10864 GCA_045656445.1 Eubacteriales bacterium
GACCCCAACCTGAATTGGTTCACCTTCAATGCAGAGAGCACCGGACTTTACGGAAGCACGGTTTCTCTCCTGTCTCTTATCGCTCTTACCTCGTTTGGTGTTTGGGCGCTTCCGCAAACTATACACAAGTATTACGCGATACGAGACAAAAAAGCAATATCACAGGGCGTTATCGTCAGCACGGTTTTCGCTCTCGTTATTGGATTTACAGCTTATTTTTCCGGAGCTCTCAGCGCGTTTTTCCCCGAGACCGTCGGTGTTCCTCACACAAGCGTTATACCTATTATGTTCAAGGCAGCCATTCCGTCAGGTCTTATAGGAATTATAGCGGTTCTTATACTTTCAGCGAGTATGTCTACTCTTTCGTCCGTCTCTCTTGCAGGCTCGTCGGTTATGGCGGTTGACCTTTACAAAGGCAAGATAGACATGGGGGCGAGCGACAAAAAGGTTAATATCGTTATGAAAACCCTCTCGCTTATCTTCGTTGCGATTTCGGTTATTCTTGCGATACTCAACGAAAGGTTTGGCATTGCCGCAATTGCTTATATGATGGGCATAAGCTGGGGTACTCTTGCGGGATGCTTTATGGGTCCTTACGTTCTTGGACTTCTTTGGAAGAGAGTTACGAGGTCTGCGGTATGGTCGTCCATAATCAGCTCGCTTGTTCTCACCGCTTCATTAATTGTAATTTTCGGATACGATAAAAATTCCTGGAACTGCTCCTTTGGAGTAGCGCTGAAGGACGGTGTGGGATGCTCACCGCTCATAGGAACTATATGTATTCTCTTCTCTCTCATAATAACCGCACTGGTCAGCCTTATTACAAAAGCTCCCGATGACGAGATTCTTTACGAGGCGTTTGAGAAAAATTTTGAAGGAGAAATAAAATGATTTGGTCAAAGGAAGAAACTCTCCCAAGAGAAGAAATAGAAGCGCTTCAGCTTGAGCGCCTGAAGGAAACGGTGGCAAGAGTTTACGAGAAAGTCCCCCCTTACAGAAAAAAGATGGACGATGCGGGCATTAAGCCCGAGGATATCAAAAGTCTTGCCGACCTTGCAAAGCTTCCCTTTGTAACTAAGCAGGATATGCGTGACAATTACCCGTTCGGTCTTTTTGCAGTTGACCGCGACTCGCTCGTAAGAATACACGCATCAAGCGGAACAACGGGAAAGCCGACAGTAGTCGGATATACCCAAAACGACTTAAAATATTGGACTGAGTGCGTTTCGAGAATTGCCTGTATGGGCGGTGCGAGCTCGCGCGATGTGGCGCAGATATGCTTTGGATACGGAATGTTCACCGGCGCTCTCGGACTTCATTACGGTCTTGAAAATATAGGAGCGACGATAGTTCCCTCCTCTACCGGCAACTCGCAAAAACAGATAATGTATATGAGGGACTTTGAAACCTCGCTCCTGGTTGCCACCCCCTCTTATGCGCTTCGCCTAGCTGAGATTGCGCGCGAGATGGGCGTTGAGCCAAAGGACGACCTCAAGGTAAGGATTGCCCTTGTGGGAAGCGAGCTTCTCACCGACGCTATGCGCGAGGAAATGCACAGGTTCTGGGGCAAGGATATTCTCATAACGTCAAACTACGGTATGAGTGAGCTTATGGGCCCCGGTGTTTCGGGCGAATGTCTTGAGCATTGCGGCATGCACATAAACGAGGATTACTTTATACCGGAAATAATTAATCCCCAAACCGGCGAGGTGCTTCCTGCCGGCGAGCAGGGCGAGCTGGTTATAACCTGTATAAGAAAAGAGGGCATCCCTCTCATAAGATACAGAACTAAGGATATAACCCGACTCTTCTATGAAAAGTGCAAGTGCGGAAGAACCTTCTGCCGTATGGAAAACCTTTCCGGAAGAAGCGACGATATGCTTAAAATACGCGGAGTTAACGTTTTCCCAAGCCAGATAGAAGAGGTTATACTCAGCGTTGATGCCATAGGACCGCACTACGAGATTATCGTTGAGCGCGAGGGATTCCTTGATAAGCTGACGATAAAGGTCGAGCTTCTTGAGAGTACCGACTCCTTCTCCGTACTTGAAAGGATTACCGCTGAGGTAAGAAACAAGCTGAAGGTAATTCTCGGCCTTGATGCCAAGGTTCTGCTTGAATCTCCGAACACGCTGCAAAGATTTGAAGGAAAAGCAAAAAGAGTAAAGGATTTGAGGAATAACTGATATGTCAAAAACTACTATTATGCTGGGAAACGAGGCAATAGCAAGAGGCGCATATGAGGCTGGCGTTAAGCTGTCTAGCGCATATCCCGGAACACCCAGTACCGAAATAAGCGAATATCTTGCAAAATACGAAGAGGTGTATACCGAATGGGCGCCAAACGAAAAGGTTGCGACAGAGGTCGCTATAGGCGCGTCTGTTTCCGGAGTAAGAAGCCTTGCGTGTATGAAGCACGTCGGTCTTAACGTGGCGAGCGACCCGTTATACACCTTTGCATACACCGGAGTAAATGGCGGCTCTGTAATAGTCGTAGCCGACGACCCCGGTCTTGCAAGCTCGCAAAACGAGCAGGACACCCGTATGATAGCCCGTGCGGCTCACGTACCGGTACTTGAGCCATCCGACAGCCAGGAGGCTAAGGATTTTGTTAAAATAGGCTACGAGCTGAGCGAAAAATACGACACACCCGTTATTCTTCGCACAACGACTAAGCTCGCCCACTCGCAAAGCAAGGTAACTCTTTGCGATAGGGTTGAGCCCGCCGACAAGGAATATTCCCGCAACGTGTCCAAATACGTAATGATGCCCGCATCTGCAATAGGCAGACATCTCGTTGTCGAGGAAAGAGAAAAGCAGATGGCAGAGGATGCCGCAAGCTTCCCCTTCAATAAGCTCGAAATCAAGGACAAAAAGCTCGGATTTATTACGGCGGGAATTGCTTATCAGTACGTAAAAGAGGTTTGCCCGGATGCCAGCGTGCTTAAGCTCGGCCTTGTAAACCCCATTTCAAAAAAGCAGGTTGAGGACTTTATAAATCAGGTCGAAACGGTTTATATATTTGAGGAGCTTGAGCCTGTTATAGAGGAGCAGGTACGCGCGTGGGGCTTTAACGTTCGTGGCAAAGAGTGCTTCACCCGTCAGGGCGAGTACAGCGCAAACCTGCTGAGACGCGCTCTTTACGGCAAGGACGAGGCTGTGTTTGACAAAGCCGATGTTCCGAACAGGCCCCCGATTCTCTGCCCCGGATGCCCTCACAGAAGCGTATTTTCCGTGCTTAACAAGCTGAAGATACACGCGTCGGGCGATATCGGATGCTATACTCTCGGAGCTGTTGCTCCCCTTAGCGTTATAGATACTACTATTTGTATGGGAGCAAGCATTTCCGCGCTTCACGGAATGGAGAAGGCTCGCGGTAAGGACTACGTTAAAAATTGGGTTGCCGTTATAGGTGATTCAACCTTCTTACATACAGGCATAAATTCACTGATAAATATGGTTTATAACAAGTCAACCGCGACGGTTATGATTCTTGACAACCGTACGACAGGTATGACGGGTCACCAGGAGCACGCGGCAACAGGCAAAACGCTTAAAGGTGAGGATACCTACGCTATCGACCTTGCAGAGCTATGTCGCTCGGTAGGCGTTCCTAAGGTTATAGAAATAGACTCATTTGACGTAGAAAATCTTGAGAAGACGGTGCGCGAGAGCGTAGCCAGCGACGAGCTGACAGTTATTATCACGAAAGCCCCCTGCGTTCTTCTTAAGGGGCAGAAATACCCGAACAAGTGCGAGGTTGACCCCGATTCATGCAGAAAGTGCGGTATGTGTATGAAGATAGGCTGTCCTGCTATAACAAGACGACCCGACGGCAAGGTGCAAATCGACGCGACGATGTGCAACGGATGCGGTCTTTGCAAAAGCTATTGCAAATTTAACGCAATCAAGACGGTGGAGAGATAACGATGGAAAAGAATATTATGATAGTCGGTGTCGGCGGTCAGGGAACGCTCTTGACCAGCCGCATAATAGGTAAGGCTGCTATGGAAATGGGGCACGACGTAAAAATTTCCGAGGTTCACGGAATGGCTCAGCGCGGCGGAAGCGTCGTTACCTTCGTCAGATTTGGCGAACACGTAAGCGAGCCTGTGGTTGAAGAGGGGCAGGCAGACGTTATTATTGCGTTTGAGCGTCTTGAGGCGCTTCGTTACGCGCACTTTCTCAAAAAAGACGGCGTGCTTATCGTCAACGATTGCCGTATTGACCCTATGACAGTTGTTATTGGCGCTAAGGAATACCCCGAGAATATACTCGAAGCTCTTAAAGGCGAGCACGAGGTTTATTCTATTGACGGTCAGGGCGCAGCTCTTGAGCTTGGAAACAGCAAGGTGTTAAATTCAGTCGTTCTCGGCTTTGCGGCTTCCTTTATCGGCTTTGACGAGTCTGTCTGGCTTTCAACTGTCGAATCAACTGTTCCCCCGAAGACGATAGATATTAACAAAAAAGCTTTCCTGTGCGGGTATAATGCAAAGCATTAACGGAGAAAACTAAAATGATTTGGAATGAAACAAAGGAATGTATGACAAGGGACGAGATGACTGTCCTTCAAGGCAAAAGGCTCGTTAAGCTTGTAGATTACGTATATCACAACGTAGAATTTTACCGCAAGAAGATGCAGGCGATAGACCTTATGCCCGGTGACATCAAGGGACTTGAGGATATCACGAAGCTCCCCTTTACAACTAAGGACGATTTGCGCGACAACTATCCCTTCGGACTCTTCGCAGTTCCGAACTCCGAGATAGTCAGAGTTCACGCATCAAGCGGTACTACGGGAAAAGCCACCGTCGTGGGATACACCAGATACGACCTCGACGTGTGGGCGGAATGCGTTGCCAGATGTATGACCATGGCAGGCGTTACTAAGGACGATATAGTTCAGATAGCTTACGGATACGGCTTATTTACAGGCGGACTAGGCGCTCACGGCGGAGCTGAAAAAATAGGCGCAACCGTCGTTCCGATGAGCACCGGCAACTCAAAAAAGCTAACCACAATGATGGTGGATTTCGGCGCGACAGCCATTGCCTGCACGCCGTCCTATCTTTTGCATATATCTGAGGTTCTCGAAAACGAGGGACTGCTTGATAAAATTAAGCTCAAGGCCGCTATATGCGGAGCTGAGCCCTGGACAGAAAAGATGCACCGTGAGATAGAGGAAAAGCTCAATATAAAGGCTTTCGATATTTACGGTCTTAGTGAAATTATGGGGCCCGGCGTTGCCTGCGACTGCGAATTTCACAAAGGACTTCACGTATGCGAAGACCATTTTTACCCAGAAATTCTCAATACGGCAACTCTTGCACCCGTGGAAGACGGTGAGCTTGGCGAGCTTGCGTTCACAACGCTGACTAAGGAGGGTATTCCCCTTATCCGTTACAGAACGAAGGACCTCACGAGCATTGATCACACGCCCTGCGCGTGCGGAAGAACAAGCGCAAGAATTTCAAGATTCAAGGGTCGCGTTGACGATATGCTCATCATACGCGGCGTAAACGTTTTCCCAAGTCAGATTGAAGCGGCGCTGATTGAGGTGGATGAGGTAACTCCTCATTATATGATGATAGTTGACAGGCAAAATAACCTTGATACCCTTGAGGTTCAGGTTGAGCTTGACCAAAAATATTACACTGATGAAATAAGAGTTATTGAGGCCTTGACTAAGAAGATAGCTCACGTTATACAGCAAGCGCTCGGTATAAGCGCAAAAATAAAAATAGTTGAGCCCCAAACCCTCGTCAGAAGCGAAGGCAAGGCGGTTCACGTTATTGACAAGCGTAAGCTTTATTAAAATTTAGGAGGAGCATAAGATGTTTGCAAAACAGTTGACGGTATTTATTGAAAACAGAACCGGAAGACTTTCAGAGGTTCTTAACGTCCTTGGTGAGAATGGTGTTAATATACTCTCGATGAGCCTTGCCGACACTACGGAATACGGACTTTTAAGACTTATCGTGGATAATGCGGCGTTCGGCAAGGAAAAACTTACCGAAAACGGATTTTCTTCCCTTCTTTCCGACGTTTCCATAATAAAAATTCCACACAAGGTAGGAAGCCTTCAGTCGCTTCTTAAGCTCATTGACGAAAACAAACTTAACATCGAATATATGTACGGTCTTTCCATCGACTCCGACGAGGCGTATGTGGTTCTCAAAACCTCCGACATATCGCTCACTGATAAGATTCTTTCGGAAAACGGTGTTACCACCATATGCTGTGAGGAGCTAAAAAAAATATAAATTACAATGATAATAGATTTTCACACTCATATATTTCCCGATAGGATTGCCGAAAAAACCATAAAGCTGCTCTCCGAAAAGGGAAATATGACACCTTATTCAAACGGAGCTGTCGACGGCCTTGTCAACGAAATGGAGATAGCGGGCGTCGATATTGCCGTTACCCTGCCCGTGCTTACCGCCCCCTTAAGCTTTGATAGCGTAAACCGGTTCGCAAAAGAAATAAACCTTGCCTTTAAGGATAAAAAGAGGCGGCTTATATCCTTTGCGGGAATACACCCAAGGTGCGAGGATATAGATGGAAAAATGGCGTTTATAAAAGAAGCGGGCTTTCTTGGAGTAAAGATACATCCCGATTATCAGGACGCCTATATAACGGATGAGGGCTACGTACGCATTTTGGAATGCGCGAGAGAATACGACCTTATCGTCGTTACTCATTCGGGCGTTGACGCAGCTTACAGAGATAAACCGGTAAAATGCACACCGCTCCTTGTAAAAGAGCTTATTAAAAAAGTTCCCCACAAGAAGCTCGTTCTTGCTCACTGCGGCGCAAACGAAATGTTTGACGAGGTGCTTGACACACTTTGTGACGAGGACGTGTATTTTGACACGGCACTCGTTTTGCGGTATATCGCCAAGGAGCACTTTGAAGGAATTTTTAAAAAGCACGGTGAGGACAGAATGCTTTTCGCCACGGATTCTCCGTGGAGCACTGTCAAGGGCGACGTAGATAGGATAAAATCGTTTTCACTTCCTAAAGCGGCCGAAGAAAAGCTGTTCTTTAGGAATGCAAAACGCCTTCTCGGCATAGTCGAGAATTAAGTTAAGCTTTTGCGCAGTCGCCTCCGGCGACAGAATGGAGATTTCTATGGGATTTAATCAAAAAATGTTTGAGCTTGGAAACAAGCGCTCTATTATAAGAGAGATTTTTGAATACAGCAAGACACGCGCTGCCGAGATAGGCGCTGAAAACGTATATGATTTCAGCCTTGGTAACCCAAGCGTTCCTGCGCCAAAAGAGGTAAACGAAACTATAAAAAGACTTCTTCTTGAGGGAGATTCGGTGCTTTTACACGGCTACACCTCTGCCCAGGGTGACCTCGGTGTAAGACGGGCCGTTGCCGACAGTATAAATTCAAGATTTGGCGTGAATATAACCCCCGATATGATATATATGAGCTGCGGCGCGGCGGCTTCTCTTTCTATATGCCTTAGGGCTGTTATTGAAGAGGGCATGGGGGATGAGTGCATCGTTTTTGCTCCGTTTTTCACCGAATACCGAGTGTTTATTGAAAATGCGGGAGGCAAAATAGTTATAAGCAAGCCCAAGGAAAAAAGCTTAGAGGTTGATATCGCTGATTTTGAGAGCAAAATAACTCCTAAAACAAAAGCGGTTATAGTAAATTCCCCGAACAATCCAAGCGGCGTGGTTTATTCCGAGGAAACAGTGATAGCGCTTTGCGAGGTTCTTAATAAAAAATCAAAGGAGTACGGCAGACCCATTTATCTTATAGCCGACGAGCCTTACCGCGAGCTTGTATATTCAGGCGTTAACGTTCCCTACCTTATGAACTACTACAACGACACACTCGTTTGCTATTCCTATTCAAAATCGCTCTCACTTCCCGGAGAGAGAATTGGATATATAGCAGTTTCACCGAAGATGGAGGACGGTAAGAATATTTACCTTTCCGTTTGCGGCGCAGGTCGCTCACTCGGCTACGTTTGCGCTCCGAGCCTTTTCCAGCAGGTTATAAAGGAATGTATTAACGCCAAGGTTAATATTGATGCCTACAAGAAAAACAGAGATGCCCTTTACGACAATCTCACAGAATATGGATTTGAGTGCGTAAAGCCCGACGGAGCATTCTACCTCTTCGTAAAATCTCCCTCCGGCGATGCATACGAGCTTTACAATCGGGCAAAATCCCACGAGCTGCTACTCGTTCCCTGTGACGACTTTGGCATTACGGGATACGTAAGAATTGCCTACTGTACGTCATATAATAAGGTTGTCGGCGCGCTTCCGGCTTTCCGTGCGCTTGCCGAGGAATACAAACTTTAATTTACATATCATAACAAAAAAGAACGGAGCTTTTGCCCTATCGGGCTTAGTCCGTTCTTTTTCTTTTACTTTAATTTAACACGGCTCATGAGTTGACAAGCTCACAGAACTCATCTATCCTGTCGGCAATGCTCTTAAGCCCCTCGCACCAGAACGCGCGGTCGGTAAGGTCAACACCCGCGATGCTCGCGCACTCCTCAATATCCATAACGCTTGTGGCGCGGAGCATCTTTTTGTAGGTTTCGACAAAAGGCTTTCCCTCTTTTTTATACTTTGCAAAAAGTCCTCGCGCAAAAAGTCCGCCGAATGCGTAGGGGAAGTTATAGAAAGAGAGTCCGCCGCTATAATAGTGACCCTTGCAAAGCCACATATACGGATGCATAAAACTTTCATCAAGTCCGTCGCCATATGCCTTTTTCTGCGCTTCAATCATTAGCTCGCACATTCTGTCAGCGCTGAGAAACTCTGTTGGACGGTGCTCAAAAACCGAAGCCTCAAACGTATATCTTGAATAAATATCGCAAATTATCTGGCAGGCATCCATAAGCTGATTCTCAATAAGCGCAAGCTTCTCGTCTTTATTCTTAGCGCCCTCTATCGCCTCGTTCATTACGAGCACCTCGTTGAAGGTAGATGCCGTTTCCGCAACAGGCATAGAATATTCCTGATTGAGAATTGAATGCGCAAACACCTGCTTATCGTGGAAGGAGTGTCCAAGCTCGTGGGCCAGGGTTACAATATCGCTGAACGTGCCGTCAAAGTTTGTTAACACGCGGCTTGCCTTCGCTGAGGGAACGGCGCAGTCAAATGCGCCGCCGACCTTACCGTCTCGCGAATAAAAATCAATCCACGCATTATCGAAAGCTTCCTTCACCATATCGTGAAGCTCCCCGTCAAAGGATGAGAATATACCGAGAAGATATTCCCTTGCGTCCTCAGCCGTGTAGGTTTTGTCGTTTTTACCCATAGGAGCGAAGAGGTCATACCACGGAAGCGCGCTCTTATGTCCGAGAGCCTTTGCCTTTGCCTTAAGATATTTGCGAAAGGCGGGCATATACTCTTCCATTGCTGATATAAGCGCGTCAAGAGTTTCCCTTTTCATTCTGGATGTGTAAAGCGTTTTTGCAAGAGGGGAGTCATAGCCGCGAAGCTCACACTCGGTAAGAACCTGGAGCTTTATGCTGTTGAGAGCAAAGGCAACCGCATCCTTTATACCGCCGTAGCAGGCAAGCTCCCCCTCGTATGCCGCGCGTCTTATCGCGGGGTCCTTATCGTATGCGAGATTTCTTGCGCTTGAGAGGGTTATTTCCTTGCCCTCAAAATTAACCTTTACGCTGCTTGTAAGCGCGCTGTGAAGGTCGTGCCAAGAACCTGCGCCCGATATATTCATTTTCGCAAATACTGTTTCCTCCCCGTCAGCGAGCAAATATTTGCTGTCCCTTTTTATATTGGTGAGTAGGTATTTGAACTCGTGAAGCTCGAGGTCAGAATCTATAATTTCCTCAAGATTTTCATAGGATGCGATGATTTTTGATATTTTTGCCTGTGGAGCGGCGGTGGCGCTGAGCATCCCCATAAGCATTCCCATATTTGACGATGCTTCGGTATCCTTTGTATTCGCAGAGTAACGGAGATTTGAGTATACAATGAGCTTTGTTGCAAGCTCAAGCATACGCTCGGAAACTTTTACATATTTCTTTACAAGATCCGCGCACTCCATATTCTCCGAATTGGCGGCAAGCGCCACGGTCTGTTCAAGGGTTTTGGCAAGCGCTGTCTTGTCCTCGGCAAATGCCGCATCGTCAAACCCCTTATACAGTATCGTTAAATCCCAAGTACTGTTCATTTTTATCTCACTTTCAGCATTATTTTTTACAGTATTTTACCATAAATACACCGAAAAGTCAAATCCCTATATTTATTATTTTAATTGACAAAGGCACGCCGCTGTGATAAAATAAACCTAATATAGTATAATTGTTCACAAAAATAAGCTATAATAATATAAAATGCTAAAATGATAAATTCTAGGAGGTAACAGTTATGCCCGGACCCGGAGGTGGAGCAAGAGGCGGCGGAGGCTTTGGCGGAGGCGGCTTCGGAAGAGGCGGCAGCAGCGGAGGCTTTGGAGGCGGTGGATACGGCGGCCCTCACCATCACAATCACCACTACGGACCAAGGCGCTTTGGCTTTTGGTTTTGGCCTCGCCCTTATTATTACGGAGGCGGATTTTTCGGCGGATTTTTCGCATTTTTGCTTTTGCCTATCATAATGCTTTTGATAGTTGGAATAGTTCTTATCTCATCCATCGGCCCCGCGATAACCGCATTTACCGAGGGCGGCGTCGTTCAGTACGACGAGGAGAAGCTTCAAGATTTTGCAGACTCACAGTATAGAGAAATATACGGTGCAAGCACGGCGTACGAGGATAATATTCTTATAGTTTTTTTAACAGACGAGGATTATCAGGAGTATGCTTACGTGGCGTGGGTTGGCGACCATATAAATACCGACGTTAATTATATGTTCGGAG